>NZ_JBITMP010000013.1:0-263139 GCF_044466425.1 Nonomuraea sp. NPDC049400 | reverse complement strand
CCGTGCCGGCTTTCTCCTCCTCCGCAAACGAGTGCTCCTCACAACCTAACGATCATTACGCACCGTCACCGCTTCACGGACTTTGCGCCAGATCCCGACAACGGACCGCGTTTGCTCGCCAGTTTCGACCGCGATCTTGGGCCTGGAGTCGGGTCCGTTGTTCGTGAGAGCTGACCGCACTCACCGGCCCGAGGTCATTCGCACCGAGGAGGGGCGGGGCGGCGGCGCAGTGTCGGCGGCCATCCGGATCTGGCCGCTGGCGGCAAGGAAGAAGGCGCTATGACCATCACAGAGTGTGACCAGATTCGCTAGCCGACGCGCTGCCACACTGCCCCGATCGCCGAATCCGGCGTCGGTTGAGGCGCAGACCCCTGATGTTGGTCCCGAGCGCGGATCGGCAGTTATGGGCGGCGGGCGGCGCTGACGATCAGCTTTGGGTAGTGCGGGGATACCGCCAGACGGGGATCTCAGTCGATCGGCTCGCGATGCACCCACTCGACGAGATCGTCGGACGCGAGCGCCCGCACGCGCGCGGCGTACCGGGCGAGGTCGGCGTCGTCGAGGAGGTCGCGCCACTGGCCGCTCGTGCCGCGGCTGAAGAACGCGGCGGGATCGATCCAGTGCTCCGGACCGCCGGCGGGGACGGTCGTGTCGGCCCTGCTGCGCATCGACTCGAACGTCGCCGCCTGGACCAGGCGGGGCCATCGGTGCTCGTCGACGTCGATGCCGAGGCGCGCGGCCATCTGCCGCATCTGCCCCTCCAGGTCGGCCTTTAGGTCGTCGTAGTGCAAGTACACGACGTCGAGATCGTCGGCGGCGTCCCGGAACGTCTGCAGGTGCTCTACAGTGCGCCGCAGCGACGACCCGACCTGCGTCGATGGCGTCTCGTCGTCGACCCACTGCCAGAAGCGGTCCCGTTCGCCGTCGGGGCGCGGCCGCGGTGGCCGCAATGGTCCGAGCTCGATACCGTCGATCGCGGCCGCCCGTTTGCGTTGGCTGAGGAACGCGCCGATGTCGGTGTTGTCGATATGGCGGTCGATCGACAGCCCCACGTCGCGCGGGTCCCGCCCGACGCAGATGTACGTGACCGTCGGATCGTTGGGTATCCCGTCGAGCGGCGTGTGGGTCTTGATGAACCGGCGGTGCGTCTGGGCTTCCAGGTCCGCGAACACGTCTGTGCGGGCGCGAGTCACCATGTCGATCCACGGCGAGAGCGTGTCCAACGGGAGCGGGAGCTCCGGTTCCTGCAGTATGAGCAGGGCGCAGATCATCTGCGTCCACGTCGTCCCGCACTTTGGCGGGGTGCTGATGATGATGTCGCCGGGGCGGAGCTCGAAGCCGTCCCAGCGGTTGCTGTCGTACATACTCGTCTCGTAGCGGCGCACGGCCGTCATCCTTGCAGCGGATCCGATCCCGTGAGGCCCAGATGATTCACCGCGCGACATCCTGCCGAGGGCTCAAGACTGAGGTTCCGAAGGGCGTCGCGCAACAGTACGTAGCGCAGCACCCGCCCATAATGTCCGATCTCGGACACTCCGCGAGGGCATCATGAAGGCCAGAGGATGAGCGCCGAACGGCGGCTACGCGCGCGTCTACCTTGGACGCCAATCACGCTAGGTAATCGCGTTGCCGCCACCGGGCAGCTCGGTATGGCCGCTCCCGGACAGATCCGGCTGGCCGTCGTGAGCCCAGGTCAGCGGTCCATTGCCGCCTACCGTCGGGGTGCGGTCAGAACTGGCAACCATCAACTTCGCTGAAGCTCGGGGTGCGTCGCCACTCACGAACAAGTGCGGTCGGTAGTTGCAAGCAAAACCAAGGAGAAGGAGCTCAAGACCCTCCAGTGCCTCCGCGACCACGGGTACAACGTCAAAGACCCCGCTCTCGGCCAAGCCGCACAGGTCGAGGTACCTGATGGCGTCTCGCAGGACGGCTTGAAGGTGTGCTACGGCAAATGACGTCCGAGCATTCCTCCGGAAAGCCAGGAGACGCGCCGCGGGGGCACGGTGCGTCCTGCCGTCGCCTGGTGGAGCGCACCCGCTTGGGCGCGGTCCGGCCGCCTGGCTATTTCTTCGAGCGGCCGGTCACGTCCAAGCGGTCACGTCGACGTCACGCGGGTGCACGGGCTGGGAGAGTACGACCGAGGTGGTGGTGTCGCCCAGTTCCGCCAGTTGTTCGATCACCTGCTCCAGATGGGCCGCGTCCCGTACGGCGATGGCCAGTTCGTAACAGTTCTCGCCGGTGACGTGTACACAGGACAGCACGTATTTCATGGCCAGTAGGCGCTCGCGCAACTGGGTGACGCCCTTGCGGGAGCGGGGGCGGGGGCGCAGCCAGACGCGGGCCTGGAGCGGGAGGCCGAGGCGGGCCAGGTTCACGTGCGCGGCGTAGCCGGTGATCACGGCGGTCTCCTCCAGCCTGCGTACGCGCTCGGCGACGGCGGGCCTGCTGAGGTTGACCCGCCGGCCCAACTCGGCATGGCTGATGCGGGCGTCGCGGGTCAACTCTCGGACGATCTGCAGGTCGAGCGCGTCCAGCGACGAATCGACTGGTGGCATCGCCAAACACCTCCGTATCGCAAGCCACAGATAGCCTCCGCCTCCGAGATGGTATGGGATGGGCAAGGCCGGGCGGCATACGGTTACCCCTCATGAGAGCAGCCGTCATCCGGGACGTGGGGGATGTCCACATCACCGACGTCCCCGATCCCGCCATCCATGAGCCCACCGACGCCCTGGTACGCATCTCGCTGGCCGCCGTTTGCGGCTCCGACCTGTGGCCGTACCGGGGCCAGGAGAAGTTCAGCCCCGGCGACCGGATGGGCCACGAGTGGCTCGGCGTGGTCCAAAACGTGGGCCGTGAGGTCACCAGGATCAAGCCCGGCGATCTGGTACTGGCACCTTTCGCGTTCTCCGACGGCACCTGTGAGCGCTGCCGCGACGACCTGCAGACCTCATGCGTGCGGGGCGGGTTCTGGGGCGGTTCGAACCAGGGCGGGCAGGCCGAGGCGGTCCGGGTGCCGTTCGCCGATGCCACGCTCGTCCCTGTACGCGCGGACGCCGCCGACGACAGTCTGCTGCGCAGACTGCTGCCGCTCACCGACGTGATGTCCACCGGCCATCACGCCTGCGTCCTGGCTGGAGTCGGCCCCGGCCAGAGCGTCGCCGTGATCGGTGATGGCGCGGTGGGGCTGTGCGCCGTGCTCGCCGCCCGCCGCGTAGGCGCAGAACGCATCTTCGCCATCGGACGCCACCCCGACCGTCTGCGCCTGGCCCGTACGTTCGGCGCCACCGACACCCTGGACGCCGACGACCCCGCCACGGTTCCCGAACTGATCGACAGTACGAACGGGGGCGTCAGCTCGGTGGCCGAGTGCGCGGGCACGCAGTCGGCACTGGACCTCGCGCTCGCCCTGACCCGTCCGGGCGGCACGATCGGTTCCGTCGGCGTGCCGAACGGGGTGCACACCGTGGACCTGTACCGGTTCTTCCGTTCCAACATCGCGCTGCGTGCAGGCGTCGCACCGGTCCGCCGCTACCTGGAACCGCTGGTCGCTGACGTGTTGTCGGACGCGCTCGACCCCTCCCCCGTGTTCACCGCCGAGGTCTTCTTGGAAGATGTGGCCACCGCCTACCAGCGGATGGACCGGCGTGAAGTCATAAAGGCGCTAGTGAGAACGTGATCTCTGGACGGCGCCGGTCAGGCGGCGGGTCGATGACCGCTTGGTCCTGGCGGCCACTCCTCGATTCTGAAGGGCCGTAGCGGATGGGCGAGCGACCGGATACCGGCCGAGATCGCTCCACGGGCAACATAGAGGGTGACTTCGATGTCGCTGTTGCTGACGACTGCCGTGTTCATGATGGCCTTGAGCAAGCGGTACGCCCTCTGCTCCTTGATCGCGTTGAGCGGCTTGTTCTCGAATGCCGGGCAGACGTGCGCTCGGAGCAAGACCAGGGGCAAAGATCACTCGACTAGCCTTTGTCGATCTTCTGTTGTTCGGCCTACGCGGGCCCTGAGGGCGTCGGCGATTCGCTGGTCAGCGTCGCGCGTGGCGTGCTGGTAGGTGAGCGCAGGCCTGTCTCTGTCTCACAGAAGGCGAACCGCATGCAGAACTTCTGCGACACATGGGGCAGAAGGTAATGAAGTACACCACAATTAATGCATGGGATACCCTCGGCAACCAGGTCTGCGGGAATACCCGGGGGTGGTTTCTGCTCTGGTCGTGATCCTGGCAGTGCTTCTGCCGGGCGGCTTCACGTTCAGCTTGTACAAGTACCTCAGCGCCCCCGACCCGAACACCGCCGCGGCTTCGCCGACCACAGATCCCACACCCGAGCCCAAGGAACCGAGCCCCAGCGAGACCGAGCGCCCGGACTCACCGATCGACGCCGACGAATACGGCGACTGGAACTTCCGTGCGGGCAGCGTCACCTTCAAGGCTGAGAAGGTGGGCGGCTGGACGTACGACTCCTGTGCGCCGGTGGACAGGCGCGGTGTGCTGGCCAAGAACAAGTGCGAGCGTGTCGTTCAACTGGCCTATGCGGCCTACCGAGGGCATCTCACGGCGGTCCAGGTCATCATGTCCTTCCCCACCGCGAAGGCTGCCAAGGCCACGGCCATGCACCTGGCGAGCTCCTCCCGGGCTGTGAAGTGGCGCCGGGACAAGCTGCTCGACAAGTACGTCTACGCCAAGCAGCGGGTGGCCTTGACCGAGAGGTACGTCCTCCTCACGGTCGTCGCCGCCGACAAGACAGCCCAGGTGAAGGCCACGCGGTTCCACCACTACCTGCACACGGATCGCTCGAACAGCTTCCTCTTCCGCGACTCAGTCGCTTCAGACTGAGCGGCTTCCCGTCGTCGCAGAAGGGTTCGAATCCGCGTCGCCTGCAGTCCTGTCAGCCCGCATCGGGGCCTCGCGCGGGCTGTTGATCACCAGGATCCCCGATACGCGCACCAAGGCGACCCTCAAGTACAGGAGGTGGAGATCTGGGTGCGATCACGACCGCGTTCGGAGTGATCGTCGCCACTCAGGCCTGGCCCACGATGAGCTGGGTCGACGGACGACCGTCCGGGCTTGGTGGTACGTCAAAGGGATCCACGTAGTTACGGTAGAACGAGACGTCGGTATTTGCCCACGTAGAAGGCCATTCCCTGTGGTCGAGGATGGCCTCGTTGATCTTCGTCGAAACTAGCACTGCTACGAGTCCAGCTGATCACCCTGTGGCGGGTGTTGAAATGCGAGGCGTCCCCGCAGAGGTCGATGTGGTTCCCTGCGGGATGTGGTCTCAGCGCAGGTGATAGTTGAGCGTCCCGAGGGGCCAATGCGTGGACAGCCAGGCTGTCACGGCTTTGTACAAGGGCACGTCCAGCTCGGCTCGATCAGCCCGGACCCAGGAGGACACGTCAGCGTCATGGTCGTCGCTGGCGGAGGGATAGATGTAGACGCATCCGATCACCTCGTCGCTGGCCGTCTCGAGGACGGTGTAGGTCTCCGCGGCGCTGAGCGAAGTCGTTCGCGTGGCGCTGCAGGTCGGCGAGGTTCGCCTCCAGGGTCATGCCGCCCACGGGAGGCCATCCATCATCCGAGAAGCCCGGGGTCGCGCGGATGTGCTCGATGCTGCTGGTCCAGGCAGCGTGGTCAGCAGCGTTGTGCTGGGGTCCAAGGGGCTCCAGACGGAACTGCGGGGTGGCTAGGTATGGGGGACGGCGAAGTCGTCCGGGACGAGGGCATGGTCGTTCATGGGGCTGAGGCTATGAGGTTGAGCTAGTGAGTTGCATCTGGATTGATCTCGCCCCTCGCGCCGCTCAACAATCGGCCCATCTAGGCGGAAGCCGGCGGTGGTGAACGCATCGGTCATCGCGTGCAACGGCCTGCGCCAAAAGGTCATCGGGAAGGACTGTCCGTCGAACGTCCATTCGTCGGTATAGCTGGTGGTCGCGAAATAGTTGGGCCGGGGATCCTGGATCAGGTAGTCCACGAGAGGGTGCTGCACCGACGCGATCAGCCGGCCGCCGGGCCTGAGCACTCGCCGCATCTCGGCCAACGTCGGTCCCCAGTCCTCCAGGTAGTGCAGTTCGGTGGCTGCCGCCGAATCGGCGTGTACGACAGGAGGCCGACTTCCGTCGCTAGGCTGAATCTCGCACGTGACGGACAGGAGGCTGAGGTGGCCAAGACGACGCTGACCGAGACGACGGTGGCCGAGGTGATGGCGGAGCTGGCCGAGCTCGAGGACCCGAAGATACGCGAGGTGAACGAGAAACACGGCGACGATCACGGTGTGAACCTCAGCAAGCTGCGCGCGCTCGCGGAACGGCTGAAGACGCAGCAGGAACTCGCGTGCCAGCTTTGGGGGACGGATGACACCGCGGCGAGACTGCTGGCGATCCTGATCTGCCGCCCGAAGGCGTTCGAGCGTGACGAGTTGGACGTCATGGTGCGCGAGGCGCGCACGCCCAAGGTGCATGACTGGCTCGTGAACTACGTGGTGAAGAAGAACCCGCACTCCGAAGAGCTGCGCCTGGCCTGGTCCGCCGATCCGGATCCAGTGGTCGCGAGTGCCGGCTGGGCGCTGACCACCGAACGCGTGGCGAAGAAGCCCGAGGGCCTCGACCTCGCAGGACTGCTCGACGTCATTGAGGCGGAGATGAAAGACGCCCCGGATCGCCTGCAGTGGGCGATGAACCACTGCCTGGCTCAGATCGGGATCGAGCATGCCGAGCACCGCTCCCGTGCAATCGACATCGGTGAGCGCCTGGAAGTGCTCAAGGACTACCCGACTTCCCCGGGCTGCACGTCTCCGTTCGCGCCCATCTGGATCAACGAGATGGTGCGCCGACAGCACGACAAGTAGGGAAGGCTCGCGCTCATGCTCGTGCCGCTACTCTCTCAGAACGCGGCACCCGATACGAACCGGCCGTGAGGGGCCTCACGTCGCCTACGGCTGGCGAGCACACCGGGGCCTGCCCGAGTCGATTGAAGCGACCTGGCCGCTCGCCGTGGTGCAGACATGTGACCATGCGGGCTTATCGACCGGTCGCGGAGCCCGCATCTCGCGAACCCGCGAGGGACAATGGCAGCGCGGCACGGTACACCAGCAACTCAGAGGTACTGGTGCATAGGTTGATCTTGGTCGACAACCCTTCTATCGGGGGCTCTCCTACTTGTCGATCAAGTCTTCCCGCAGGCATGCCCGCCACCTATAACTTCAGATTGGAATGGCCAGTCGGTGAGTTCAGGCATTCGGGACCGGTCCCCATGTTCGAACGCTAGCTTTCAGCGCATGCCCCCCAGCCCAAGAGATCGATGCGTAAGACCAGTGGCGATCCTCTTCGCGATGCTGATCCTGCTGGTCGGCTGCTCCTCCGCAAACCCTTCGAACCCACGAGCATCGCCCTCTGTCTCGCATCCCAATCCGCCCGATCTGACGCAACCTCTGGGCGAGTACGCCGGCGCCCCCTGCGCCCTGCTCGATGGCGACGAGGACCGCGCCGCCTACAGAATCACGATGCCCGGTCGCGTGATCGATCTGTCCGAGGGTCCTGCGGAGTCGTGCTACTGGCTGGTCTCTACGGGCGTTCAGATAACCTGGATTCCGTATCCCCATGAAAAAACGTGGAGGGCGAATGCGGATGATCCAGGTGCTCGACGGTTCTATATAGCTGGCTACCCTGTGGTCCAGACCGCAGACAAGGAATCGTGCTACCAGAACGTCATTGTCGGATCCAGTGACTCCGTTCTCTCAAGCGGCTCCTTCAGCATGTTGGTCCGCCGAACTGAATCCGACGCCCCCAAGGACCTATGTGGGATCGCCACCCTATTGAGCGAGCTGATTATTACTAAGCTCCAGCTTGGCCTATCCAACTGAGCAGGATGAGCTCAATCTGCTCATTCTGTCAGGACGAATAAACGATCACCGCCTCTCGCTTGAAGGGGGAGCGGGCGAGGCCTGTTGCGCGACGAGCAGGAATGGCAGTCCGCCATCAAGGCCACCCATGCTCTACTCGCCGCGCTTGAGCACCACATCAAACCAATCGCAGTTACGAGACGCGCGAAATAATCGCGGTGATTCTCGGCGCTCCGAGCCGTCTCACGGGCCTTCGCCAGATCCGCAGGAATGTGCTCTTGGCCGGCTCGGCCACAGATGAAAAGGCTCGGTATCTCCTGATTAGTTCCCCCCTGCCCCTCTGAAGGGGGCGCTCGCTCAGGCGGGAAAGATGTGCACGGGTTTGCCCGCCGACGTCGGTTCCTTCGTGGCGCAGGTTAGAAGGGGCCGCTCTCCGGATAGCCAGCCTTTATGACGGCCTTGCGGGTCTTCGCGTTGAGTTTCTTCTCGCTGATGACCTTGCCGGCCGCCGGTGCAGCGATCTTCACTTTGGCACCCCAGTTCGAATACTTGGTGTCGGTGTGGAAGACCATCTGGTCATAGGCCGTGGTGTCGCCGTCCGGGTAGGTCGTCGTGTCGACGACCGTGCGGGTGAGCAGGTTGTGTTCATCGAAGTACAGGTGGAACTCGACGTTGCCTTCCCCGGCGGACTTGTCGTGCCGGAAGTCAGCGAGTGTGGCGGTGCCCTGATATTGGCCGGTCGCTACTTCTGATGCGTTGTCCAGCATGAACTGCAGTTCCGCTGGAGTGACGCCCACGTCGAGGACAGCGTTTTCGTGCCCACTGGCCTTCGACTGGATCCAGGAACGACCGGAAGGCAGCGCCTTGGCGATGCCGGCGTTGGTCACGTAGGCGTTTCTGCCCTCAGCGATGACCCGGTAGGGAGGCGTAGACCTTTTCTGGCGTGAGGACATGCGGACACGGAGGTCGGCAGCCGCTACATTGCCTTTGTCGAAAGCCAGGGTGCCGACCGTATGGGTGTTCACCTGTATCTGCATGGTCCGGCCGTCGGCGGTGAAATCGAGTGTGATGCTGCTCGATTCGGTGATCTTTACGCCTTTGTCCGGGGCCAGTTGGGCCTTAAGGGTTTTCACCGGGTCCACTGGAGCGGCCTGCACGGATGCGACGGAGGCCGCCTGAGCGGGTACGGCCACCGCGCAGACGGCCGCAGCCGCGGCCGTTGCCACGAGGCCTGCGAAGAAGAGCTTCATTAGTGTCCTTGCTTGGATTGATATAGCAGGGAAAAGAGTAAGAGGGCGGTGTTGGCGAGATAAGAGATGTCTTGTAACGATCCGGTGCAGGCCGGTGATCACCAAGTGGTGATAGCCCTCGATGCGGGCGGGCGGGGTAGTCCTTGGTTCCGCTCTCGTATTTTCGGAAGTCGCCCACCACATTGAAGCTCTTGACCTCAAGCAAGCTTAAGGTTCTACCGTGATCTTCATGAGCACAACGGACATCGCTGAGCAGACCAGCCAGGCCGATATCGAAGCGATCGAGCAGGTGGTGGCCACGGTCGAGCACTCCCAGAACAACGAACTCCCTGACGAATTCGTTGCGCAGTTCCGAGCGGATGCGATCTGGACCACGGGCAGTGGCAAGCGCCTCTTCGGCCGTGATGCGATCTCGACGTTCACGCGCCAGGTGCTTCCCGGAGGGATGCAGGGCGCGACGGTCACGTTGGAGGTGGAACATGTGCTGTTCATCCGACCCGACGTCGCAGCCGTGAAGGTGCGTCAGGTCTACCGAACGTCCGACGGAACGGAGGTGGGCACGCCGCTGTTCGTCATGGCAAAGGAGGGTGGGCGGTGGCTTCTGACCGCCTGCCAGAACACCAGCGTTCTCGGCAGCGACTGACCGCATTCGACGGCGCACAGCTCCAGCGACAAGCAGCGCACCAACCCGCCAACCCGCATACCAAGACCGCGTCAGCCTCATGCTGCCGGCGTCTTCTCGCACACCACGTCCGCACGTTGAATGACGCGTTCGTCCTGATCTTGAGTGTCCGGGAACACCCAGATCACGACCACTCCATGAGGGACGACCTTGCGCCCATGTGGCATCAGAACGGCTGAGACGTGTCTGGAGAGACTTGAGATCGGACCGCTCGTGCGGCTGTAACCGTGTCCCGGCGTACTGCCACGATGAAATTTCTCAACGTTCCAGACAGTCACCCAACTGTTAATATGGGTAATGTCGGCGACAATCCGCATAATGGGACATGTCCTAAATTAGGGCTCTTGTCAGGATCGGATAACTTATGTACGATCACTTCCGTCGAGCCTTGGCGAAATTAGGATCGCCTGGGGTTTCGCGTTCGGAGGTGTCCGTGGCTTCAAAAATCGGAGCACGAAAAATGCTCATCGCTGCGGCGATTATTGCCGCCGGAATCGGATTTGCAAGCCCGGCTCATGCCGTGGCAGAAACGTCTGGCGGAGGCCAGGTCACTACCAATGGCTACACCTGGTCCAATTAATGCCATAAGCTGCAGTGTCGCGAGTCGACAGTCTTGATGGTTAGGTCACGGGCGTACCTTCAGGTCATTGAGTTTGCAGAAAAGCAAGAATAGGGCGGCTCGCCGTGGCGCTATCCGTGAGGCCATCGTGCTGCTCGCCCGCCGCTCATCCCCGCCTGGAACGGGTGTTACTGGTGACCGAGCGTGCCGGCTACCCAGCCCGGTGCTGGACGGCACGCTCATCCCAATCGACCGCGTGGCCGCCGATCGGCCCTGCTGTTCCGGCAAGCGTAAGAAGCGCGGGATGGAAGTGGATCTTCGGTAGCCAGGCGTCCTGGAGCGCCTTCACCCAGACGCGCCAGTGAAGCAATGCCCACGACAGCGCCAAGGAACTCATCGCCATGACCGACGGCTACCGGGAATCGTACGAGTCCTGGGTGAGTCTGCTGCGGGACTGTGCCCGCCGCGGCCGAGCGAACTCGGTTCGCTGATCCACCGCAACGTGAACGCGAATCCGCTGCGGATGCTCGTCTGGAGCTGAGAGACGACAAAGGGCCCGGATCGTGTTGATCCGGGCCCTCCGTCGTTCGGCGTCGCGTGTCAGCCAGTGACCGGGATGTTGGTCTTCACCGGCGTCGGGGTGGGCGCGGGCTTGGGCTCGTCCTGCGGCTGCGTGACGTTCTCGTCCCACTTGATCCAGTCGTGGGTCACCGTCACGCTTTCACCCTCACTGGGGTGGGTGGGGGTCGGCGTGTTCGGCGACGTCGGCGTCGAGGTGGGGGTCTGGGTGGGAGTGGGGGTCGCCGTGGGCGTCGAACTGGGTGTGGAAGTCGGCGTCACCGTCGGCGTGGGCGTCTGGGAGGGCGTCACCGTCGGCGTGGGTGTCTGAGACGGCGTAACCGTGGGCGTGGGCGTCTGGGAGGGCGTCACCGTCGGCGTCGGCGTCGGAGTGGGCTCGGACTCACACTTGACCCAGAACGTCTTGTGCTTGGGCGCGCCATGCTTGCCCTCGAAGGTCCAGAACAGCTTGTAGTGCCCGCCCGGCAGGGTCATGTCGGCGGTACGGCCATGCCCGCTCCTGTCGAGGACGAGGGTGCCGCTCTTCACCGTGGTCCCGTTACCCGTGGGCGGCCAGGACTTGATCTCCCAGCTCACCTTCTGGCCCCGGTCGAAGTTGAAACCGACCAGATAGAACACGCAGCAGACCTGCGGATCGTCGCGCCGGTCGTACTCCGGCGTCGTCCAGTTGTGGACCTTGACGGTGCCGTTGTCGCGGGGCGGCGTCCCCTGAACCGCCGCCGCTGTGGCCGTACTGGAGATGGCGAGCGCCGCGAGCGCTGCCACTGCGAACATGAGTGCCGCTGCGAACCAGCGACGGACTGAAGAGAGTCTGGGGGGTAACACGACAGCACCTCTGATGTATGAGAGAACTGGAGCCTCACAGGGCTCATCTGTGTAAAAATGTCACACCTGCTGGCCAAAGATCTTCAAACGTTCCAAACCGTTATCTAACAGGCCATACGGTTACGCGTTGTGTCGTATGTGTCACAGAATTTCAGGAGCCGATCGTGCCGCTCGATGCCCCCCGCCGACTCATCGGTGCCGCGCTCGTTGCCGTGAGCCTCGTCGCCTCGACCTCCACCGGCGTCGCCGCGTCGCCTGTCACCCTCGCCGCCGGCGCCTCGGTCACGGTGACCGCGCTCCCCACCGCCACCACGTTCACGGAGTTGAGCGGCCTGCCGCAGGACACCGACACGTACGGCAAGATGAGCGGCGTGGTGGTCCACCCCGCACGCACGGTGGCCGTTTACGCCCAGCCCGGCGGCAAGCCTGCGGCCACTCTCCCGGCGAAGCAGCTCGGCAGCCAGACCTGGGTCCCGGTGGTGGAGGCGCGCAAGGGCTGGTACCGCGTGCTCCTGCCCAGCAAGCCCAACCACGTGACCGGCTGGATCAAGGCCAAGGGCCTGAAGAAGGCGCGCAGCCGCTACCGCGCCATCGTGAAGCTGGGCACCAGGCAGCTGACCATCATGAACGCGAACAAGAAGCTCGGCACCTGGACAGTGGCCGTCGGCGGCCCTGAGACGCCCACCCCGGTGGGCAGGACCTTCCTGCTGGCCCTGATGTCGCCGAAGGACAAGGCCTCCTACAGCCCGTTGATCATGCCTCTCGGCACACACTCGCCGACGCTCGACACGTTCGGCGGCGGTCCCGGCACGGTCGCCTTCCACGGCTGGCCCGACCCGAAGGTGTTCGGCAAGGCGGTCACGCACGGCTGCATCAGGGTGCCTGCTCGCGCGCTCAAGGTGCTGGCAGGACTGCCTCTGGGGACTCCGGTTCTGATCGCTCCCTGAGGATGAGGGCGGCGTTGAGGGTGGTGGTCCGCTAGAGCCAGCCGCG
This sequence comes from Nonomuraea sp. NPDC049400, assembly GCF_044466425.1. Classification (NCBI taxonomy): domain Bacteria; kingdom Bacillati; phylum Actinomycetota; class Actinomycetes; order Streptosporangiales; family Streptosporangiaceae; genus Nonomuraea; species Nonomuraea sp. NPDC049400. The sequence continues at coordinate 250,410 of NZ_JBITMP010000013.1, read as the reverse complement.
TTCCTGGGCCACCAGCGCGGCCGGTGCCGGCACGGCGGCGACGCCCGCGGTGAGTCCGAGAGGATCGGTCAGGATCTGCTCGGCCCCGCTGAAGCGGGTCGCCGCGTCCAGGTAAATGGTGACGTGCGCGAATGGCGACCCATCGGTTCAGATACTGTCCGCGATGGCCCGAGCCAATGCGTTGCTCCCCTCCGGAGTCACCGGCTCGGTCAGGAAGACAGGTGCCTGAGCCATGAACCTCGGCTCGTCAGCTCGATGCTCGTCGGCGGCGTGGACGGTGAAGGGATGCACCAGGTACATGTCACCCGGCTGGCCCGTCGCGTAGGCGAGTGGACGGTGTGAGCTGGCAGCGTCCACCAACGGTCCGGCCTCGAACGGGTCGAGCACCTGGCCCGCCATCACCGCGGCCGTGTCCCGATGCGACCCGACCCGGATACGGGTCGGCGCGTCGTCAGGACCGACATCTGACATCAGGGTCAGCAGCAGCATCGTTTCCGGCTTCCCGCTGCACAGGTAAGTGCCGTCCGGCTGTGCGGCGTTGGAGTCGATATGCCACCCTCGGTCATTGGCGGGGGAGACACGCGGGAACCGCACCGGCACCATGCCGAGCACACCGCGCGGCAGCCAGCCGCCGGTTCCGCAGACCTCGTCCAGCGCCTCGGCCAGCCGCGCACTCCGCATGAGCTCTCCGAAGGGACCTTCACCGGCGAGGTCTGAAGCCCACACCACCGGCTCTTTCCAGCCGGCAGGATCCTGCGGTGACAAGCCGATCTGTTGCCACAGCAGTGCTCTGGCAGCGTCGCCGACTTCACGGGGGGCGGCTGCTTCGAGCTTGACGAACCCATCGGCTATGAACCGGTCGAGATCAACAACGCTCATATCCAACACGCTAATAACCGTGTCCACTCATTTATGGAAGGCGTCCCCCAGGGTGGACAGCGAGGACCACGGATCTCGATCGCGCGGTTCGCCCTGTCCGCAGCTCAGGTGATTCCTGCGCGCTGTCGAGGAGCCAGAAGGCCGTCGAGCTCGGCCTGTTGCTCGCTGCTGAAGGCGCGTCTGGGAAGGAAACCCGTGAACTGTTTGCCCACGAAAAACAGCCAGAACTCGGTGCCTGTCACGATCCGCCCGAACAGCGACCACTGCGTCGTCATCGTGGACTGGTCGGTTCGGCACTCGTACCCTTCGTCGGTGATCCGGAGCGTGGTCGGCACGCAAAGGTAGGCGAGCCGCCGCTTGCCGGTCCGCCGGATCGACCAAGTCAGCACGAGCGGGAAGACAGCTGCCCCGGCGAGCATGCCGATGCCCATGGATGTGGCGTCGACCAGGATGCAGACAAGCCCCGCCACGACCAGGACCACCGGCAGCGCCAGATAGGCGATCTTGAGTTGTTGCCGAAGGCCCTGCCCGAGCGCTCGCGCCACTTCGTCAGGAGTGGGTTCGTATTTGACTGTGAAGTCCACCATGCCGCCTTCGTTCGTATGATGACCCATCCTTCACGGCTCCGGTACGAAGTCGCAACGCCGTGTCGGCATGAGCCAATCGGTACCGTCACCAAGCGCGTGCCCGATGGTTCCGCCGTCGCGCCTGCCTCGCCGCCACCGCATACAGCCAGCTCATATGAGAAATGACCCGCCCTAGCATCAGCTTTTCTTACGGATACCCCCGGCAAGAGCCACTTGTTCTGATGCGCGCCACCACACAGGATGAGAGGACCCGGCCGGGCGATTTCCGCCGATTACACCTGGAGCAGTAATGCCGTTGCCCAAAGATCATCATCCCTTCGAATGCTGTGTGAGCTGTTCCCAGCCCAGCATGAGCGCGGAGGTCGAGTCGTCTCACTACACCTCCGAAGGAGTCGTGCGCTATCTGAGATGCGCATGCGGCCGGCGATGGGTGTCCTGCGGTAGATCCTCAGTCGGCCTGCTCCTCTGACGGGTGGGACGACGGCGACGGCAGGGAAGGGAGCCTGCGTCCGCACGGCGAACAACGGCTCATCGTCCCGTTCAGTCGGCCTGCGTGGCATGGATTGCAGTGAAGGCAAGGAGGGGTGTGGCGGTCCGCGGCGGATCCTCGAGTATGGGTGAGTGTCCGAGACCGGGCAGCAACTCGACTCTCGCGCCCGGAACCGCGCGGTAGTCGGCGGCGGATGAGGGTCTCGGCGGCCTGCAGGGCATTCGCCGGGACATCACCTCGTGAAGGCCGGCGCGAAGGAACGGATCCGCGGGCTCACGGGAAACCGGTGAAACCTGGTCGAGGGCACCGTGAAACCGGCGCCGCTGAGAGTGAAGCCATGAGCATCACAGAACTCGGACGTACCGGGCGCGGCCCGGTCCCCGACGGGGGCACCGCTCTGGCCGTACATGCGGAAGGGCTGGTGAAGACGTTCGGCGAGCACCGTGCCGTCGACGGGATCGACCTGGACGTACGCCCCGGTGAGATCTTCGGCGTCCTCGGCCCGAACGGCGCCGGCAAGACCACCACGCTACGGATGCTGGCCACCCTGTTGAAGATCGACTCGGGCCGTGCCGAGATCTTCGGGGTCGACGTGGCCGGCAACCCGCACGTGATCCGCCAGCTGGTCGGCGTCACCGGACAGTACGCGTCGGTCGACGAGAACCTGACCGCCCGCGAGAACCTCTGGCTCTTCAGCCGCCTGCAGGGCATCGGCGCGCCGCGCGCCCGGCGCATCGCCACCGAGCTGCTGGGCCAGTTCCGCCTGGAGGAGGCCGCCGACAGGCCGATCGCGCAGTTCTCCGGCGGCATGCGCCGGCGCCTCGACCTGGCGGCCAGCCTGATCACCAGGCCACCACTGATCTTCCTCGACGAGCCGACCACCGGTCTCGATCCGCGCACGCGTGGCCAGATGTGGGACACCATCCGCGGTCTGGTCGCCGACGGCTGCACGGTGCTGCTGACCACGCAATATCTGGACGAGGCCGACCAACTGGCCGATCGCGTCGCTGTCATCGACCACGGCCGCAAGGTCGCCGAGGGCACACCTGACGAGTTGAAGACCGCGGTCGGCAACTCCACCCTCCAGTTGCTGCTCGCCGAGCCGGGCGCGGTGCCCGCCGCGGTGGAGGTCGTGCGGCGGGTCCTCGGCTCCGACCCGGTACTCAGCCCGGAGCAGGGCCGACTCAACGTCGCCCTCGACCAGGCCGACCTGGCCGCGGAGGTACTGATCGCGCTGCGCACCGCCGGGGTGTCGATCTCCTCGGTGAGCGTGGCCAAGCCCAGCCTGGACGAGGTTTTCCTGGCCCTCACCGGCCACGGGGCGGACGGGAACGACGAGACCGGTACGGAGGAGAAGCGATGAGCACCGTGATCGCACCCGCCCGCGAGGCGGTCAGGGCCGCCGACCGCGTGGCGGCCGCCCGGCGGCGCGTCTCCATGGGGGAGACGCTCGGCCAGACCCTGACGATGGCGTGGCGGGCGCTCAAGAAGATGCGCCGCAACCCGGAGCAGTTCTTCGACGTGGCGCTGCAGCCCATCCTGTTCACCGCGATGTTCGCCGTCATCTTCGGCGGCGCCATCACCGGCGACGTGGAGAGCTACCTTCCCCTGATAATCCCCGGCATCCTCGCCCAGACCGTGCTGACGACGTGCATGGCCACGGGCACGCAACTCCGCGAGGACATGGAGAAGGGCGTCTTCGACCGGTTCAAGTCGCTGCCGATCGCCCGGATCGCGCCGCTCGCCGGTCCGATGGTGGCCGACCTGCTGCGCTACACGATCGCGGCCACTCTGACCTTCGCCATGGGCCTGGTGATGGGCTACCGCCCGGGCGGCGGGGCGGGCGGCGTGCTCGCCGCGATCCTGCTGGCGATTTTCACGGGCTGGTCGCTGGCGTGGGTCTTCACCTGGGTCGGCACGATCGCCCGGAGCGCCCAGGCCGTGCAGGGCATCTCCATGATGATCTTGTTCCCGCTGACGTTCCTGTCGAACGCGTTCGTCCCCGTCGACACCCTGCCCGGCTGGCTGGCCGCGTTCGTACGGGTCAACCCGGTCTCACACCTGGTCACGGCCACCCGTGACCTCGCCAACAGCGCCCTCGTCAGCGGAGAGGTGGCCTGGACGCTCCTGGCGTGCCTGATCGTCATCGCGATCTTCGCGCCGCTGTCGGTACGCAGCTACAAGCGGCACATGTGACCCCCGCCCGTCATGGCCGGAGACATGCGAGAGGTGGCTGCGTGCCTCGTCCAGCAGGTCGGAGCCGCGTCGATCGCCGTACTCGGCCCGCACGGCGGCGATCATCCCGGGCGCGGCCCGCTCCGCGTAGGGTTCGATCCGCTCGAAGGCCATGCTGGGCATGCTGCTGTTGTACGAGAACCGCTCGGCCAGCACCAGCAACCGGATCGCGTCACCAGGGGCCATGGCTCCCCGCAGCAGCCCCCAGGCGCCGAGCGCGAAGAGCATCGAGCCGCACAGCGGGTAGTCGAGTACGGGGTTCTTCGCGGCCATCAGGTCGTAGCCCCGGACCATGGAGAACAGCTCCTCGCCGTACCGGCTGTCCTCCGGCGGGGCGTGGTACGCGTACGCCGTCAGGGTGACCGACTCCGCGACGGTCGTCCACGGCGTGAACTCCGCGCGCGGCACCCCGGGCAGGCGCAGGTCGCGCGCCCGCTGGACGGCCAGGCGGTATTCCGCGAGCGCGGCGGCCGTCTCGCCGCGGGCGAGGGCGATCTCGGCCGCGCACAACGAGGCGATCGCCACCCCGCCGAGCACTGCCTCGTTGTCGTTGATCCGGTTGATCTCGGCCAGCTCGGCCTCCGCGGTGTCGAGGTCGCCGTCGGCGAGTGCGGAGGTCAGTAGCACCGAGCGGAGCTGGGTCTCGTCGTCGGTGGCGCCGAGCCGGCTCAGCACCGGGATGGCGGTCCGCGCGTGTCCGACCGCCCGCCGGCGGTCGCCGAGCTTCATGACCAGGTGGGCCAGCACGGCGTGCGTGATCGCGGCGCGCCACGGCCCTTCGTCCTCGTGGAGCAACGTCAGGGTCCGCTCGGCGGCCTCGATCGCCCCGGTCACGTCTCCCGCGTTCTCCAAGGCGTGGACGCTGGTGTGCGCCGCCGCCAAGGCCACGTCACGGTCGTCGCTCCGGCTCAACTCCGCCAGCCGGCGGCGTACGTCGGCGTCGTCGGCCGAATCGCACGCGAGCACCACCGTGGCCATCGCCGCTATGCGGTGATCCGTCGTGTCGCTGGTGGGCAGCGTGCGGAGCAGGTCGCGCAGCGGATCGTCACCGTCGGTGACGATCATGATGTTCACGATCGTGATCAGCATGGCCGCCCTGGTCACCTCGACGAGGTGCGGCGGCGGCGTCCAGCCGGCGATCGCCTGGGTGATCGCGTCCCGGTGGACGAAGATCCGGGGGTGGTCGCCGCGGATCGACCACAGCGCGCCGACGCCGGTCAGCAACTGGATCGTCGTAACGGGATCGGGCTCGCCGAGAGCCTGCCGGAGCAGATCGGCAAGGTTGCTCTCCTCGGCACGCAACGCGTCGGCCGCCGCGAACTGCGCCGGGCCGAACAGCTCGGAGGCGTGTTCGAGGGCGTACGCCGTCGCCCAGGCCCGCTGCGCCGCCCGAGCGGGCGCCTCCTCGCCGGCCTCTTTCAGCCGCATCCGCCCGAACTCCCTGACGGTCTCCAGCATCCGGTAGCGCAGGCCGTACGCCGTCTCGCGGACGCTCAGCATCGACTGCTCGGTCAGCGCGTCCACGACGTGCAGCGCGTCCTGGCCGAGTACGTGCTCGGCCGCGGCCAGCGTGAAACCGTCGCCGAACAGCGACAACCACCGCAACGCCCGCCGTTCTGGCTCGTTCAGCAGATTCCACGACCAGTCGATGACCGCGAGCAGCGTCTGGTGCCGGTCGGGGGCCGTACGGTTCCCGCCACGCAGCAGGGCGAACCGGTCCGCCAGGCGCCGTGCGACCTCCTCCACCGACATCACCCGCACCTTGGCCGCGGCCAGCTCGATCGCGAGCGGCAGCCCGTCGAGGCGGTCGACGACCTCCTCGACCACACCCTCCTCGATCCGCACACCCGGGCGGGCGGCCGTGGCGCGCTGGCGGAACAGCTCCACCGCGTCGCCCGTGGGCAGCTCGCCGAGCAGGTAGACGCGTTCGGCGGGGATCGACAAGGGGGCGCGCGAGGTGATGAGCACCCGCAGGTCGCGGGTCGTCACGGTCAGGAACGCCACCAGGTCGGCGACCGCCTCGATCACGTGCTCGCAGTTGTCCAGGATCAGCAGCGCCGGAGCCTGGTCGAGATGCTGGGCGATCCGGGCGCGAACGTCGGAGCGCTGCCCGGCGGTCATGGCGAGACGTCCGCTGACCGAGTCCCGGACCCCGAGCGCCGAGCCCACCTCGCCCACCACGCCCTGCGGCGAGGAGACGCCGACGAGCTCGACGAAGTGAACGACGGGTTGCGCGGCGTTCCTGCCGACGACATGAGCCAGCCGCGTCTTGCCCAGCCCGCCGGGACCGATGATGGAGACCACCCGATTGGTCTGCAACAGGGCGTGCACCGCACTGATGTCGCCGTCTCGGCCGAGCAGCGAGGAACCATCGAAGAGGATGCCCACACGCACCGGCCGATCCGCGGCGAGGAGTTCGGCGTACACGCGGGCGAGCTCAGGCCCTGGTTCGGTGCCGAGCCGCGCGACCAGGCCCGCACGATACCGCTCGTAGCGCTCCAGAGCGGCGGCGGCACCTCGTACGGCGGCCTCGCTGCGCAGCAGGCAGGCGAGCAGCTCCTCGTCGTGCGGCCGATCGGCCGCGGCCTCTTCAAGCAGCGGCAGTGCGCCCTCGTGAGCGCCGCTCCTGCCCCGCGCGATCGCCGCCACCCGTCGCGCCTCGGCCACCAACTTCGCTGCGACGCTCCTCAGCTCGGCGAGTGCGCCCGTGGCGTCGTCCAAGCCGCCGGCCACGAGACTCATGGCCTCTTCTGCACGGCGACGCGCGAGCGCCACGTCGTCCTCGCCCAGTGCGGCCCGTGCCTGCTCCACCAGCGCGCCGAGCAGCAGCGCGTCCACCTGAGCAGCGGGCAGCCCGAGCCGGTAGCCACGCGGGACCCGCACCACGGCGTCGGCGCAGGTCGCCGCCCTGGTCCGCGAGACGACCACCTGCAGCGCCTTCGTCGGATTGGCCGGCGCCTCGTCGGGCCACAACTCCTCGACCAGGCGCTCGTCGCTGACCCCTGCGCGCCCTTGCAGGGCGAGTGCGGCAAGCAAGGTATGCGCGCGATCGCCGACCACCCGCGCACCCTGCCAGCGAACGCCGTCGAGCAGGACCAGTGCGGGGGACACACCCTCAGCTTACGGACGATTCAAAGGTGAGGAGCCGGTACGCGCCGGCCCGCAGACGGTGTCCTCGATGTCGAGTCCCGCGGAACCGGCTCCGCGCCCCGACCGCTTACTTCAGCGCGGCGAAGTGCGGGTAGATCTCGGCATTCTTGCCGAGCTTGAGCAGCGTCTCGGTCACCCGGCCCGTCAGGTCGATGATCCCGATGCCGGCCGCGGTGGAGATGAGCAGGTGCTTCTCGTCGTACCAGCCGAGGGTGGTGGGCCGTGCGCCCGCGACGACGGGAAGCTTCGTCACGGCCTTGCCGGTCGCCGCGTCCCACACGCAGGCGGCCTTCTCCAGCGGCAGGCAGGCGGTGACGAACCGCTTGCCGGAGGGGGAGAAGACGCCGCGCCCGTCGCCGCCGGGCCTGCCGCGCACCTGGTATTCCTTGGTGGCCTTGCCCTGGAGGTCGTACAGGCGGACGGTCGTGCTGCCGAGCCTGCCGTGCCTGACCAGGAAGCGGGTGCCGTCGTGGTTCCACTCGAAACCGCCGACGGTGACCAGCGCCTTGTGGATCTTGATGAAGCGGGGCGTGAAGTCAGGCAGATCGAGGATCAGGACTCCTGCAGAACGGTCGCCCTGGGCGGCCAAGCTCCTCTTCGTCAGCGACGGCGACCACTGGCACCAACGCGCCGAGTTCCCGCTGCTCGATGATGCCGTGGTCGCCGTGCCGGGGCCATCTACTGTCGGCGCATCAGCAGATGGCCCCGGCGGAACCGCTCATCCTCCAGGGGCTCGCGCAACATTCGCGCCACCTCGACGAAGTCCGCCTTGCGCGCCAGTTCGGCGAGGTCGTCGATCGGCCACCGGTAGGCCGTCGTCACCTTGTGATCGAAGCTCACCACCGGACCGCCCTCAGATTCGAAGAAACCGATCAGGAGGTAGCCGCCCGGGGCCAGCACCCGGCTGAACTCGGTCAAATATGGCGGCAGTTCCTGTGGCGGGATGTGGATGGCGGAGTACCACGACAACAGGCCGCCCAGCTCGCCGTCGGCCAGGTCGAGGGCATCCATCGAACCGACCTCGAAGCGCAGATCGGGATAGGCCTCGCGGGCAAGGTCGATCATCGCAGGCGACAGATCCATGCCGAAGGCATCCAGCCCGAGGTCCCGCAGGTGCGCCGTCATATATCCGGGGCCGCATCCGGCCTCGGCGACGGGGCGGGCGCCGGCGGTCCGTACGCACTCGGCGAACGCAGCGATCACCGCGCGATCCATGGGCAGGCGGTCGAGCGAGTCTCGGACGAAGTCGGCGTAGATCTCGGCGACGGCGTCGTAGGCTTCCGCCGTCGCCGTCAGATAGGAGGATTCGGCCATGGCGGACGACTCTAGTTCATCGGCCGGCGCCGTCGTACTGACTTCTGGCCAAGGTGGAGCTCCGTCAGTCCAGGCAGAACTCGTTGCCCTCGGGGTCGGTCATCACGATGAAGCCGCCGCTCATCGGGGGATCGGGTTCGTGGCGACGTACCCGCGTCGCGCCCAGCGCGACGAGCCGGTCGCACTCGGCCTCCAGCGCCGCCATCCGCTCCTCTCCCTGCAGCCCGGGAGCCGCACGGACGTCGAGGTGGACGCGGTTCTTGGCGACCTTGTCCTCCGGCACCCGCTGGAAGAACAGCCGTGGGCCGTGCCCGTCCGGGTCCTCGAGGGCCGATCTCGTGTTCCGCTCCTCCTTCGGTACGCCGACCCGCTCGAGGAACTCCTCCCACGCGGCCAGCGGGTCGGCGCCCTCGGGCAGGTCGACCCCGGGCGGACCGGGGTGGACGTAGCCCAGCGCGTCGCGCCAGAAGGACGACAGCGCCTGCGGGTCGTGGGCGTCGAAGGTGACCTGGATGTGGCGGCTCATCGGCTTGCTCCGTTCACAGCGGATTTCGTGTGCAGGTAGAGGTCGCGCAGCAGGCAGACCTCGGACAGGTGGTGGATCAGCTCGCGGTTGATGTGCAGCACCAGATCGGCCATGGGCACGTCGGGGAAGGGCTCCGTCGGACCGACGGGGACCCGGAGCGCGGCCTCGTCGAGGCCGCGCACGCCGGCCAGCCAGCGGTCGAGCTGGGCCTCGAGCTGGTCGAGCGCGGTGGCCGCGCTGCCGGCGTACGCCCAGGTCTCGTAGGATGCCGCCGGCGCGCCGAAGTGCGCCGCGTTGCGCGCGGCGAGCACGCCGACGATGACGTGACCGAGTCGCCAGGCGATCGTGGTGAAGGCCGGGGGGACCGGCTCGGGGAAGGCGTAGTCGATCGTGAAGTCCCCGGCACCGGCCTGCACGGGCGCCGTCGAGCTGCCGCGCGGCCGCACGCTCCAGGCGTCCGGCACCGGCGACCAGAAGTACTCGTCGTCGGTGAGGCCGTCGAGCCGGTCCCGGAGCTGATGGTGCCAATGGAACTCCAGCTGCTCGCGCAGCGTCCGGTTCCAGTCGAGTTCGTCTGGGCTCATGGAGCCACCCTGACGCCCCTGGCGGACAGGATCGGTCCGCTATCTCTGGCAGGGTGGGTGACATGGACGTGGCGAGCGGTGACGAGCGGGGTACGACGGAGCGGGTGCTCGCCCTGCTCGGGCTGCTGCAGCAGCGCCAGGTCTGGACCGGACCCGAGCTCGCCGACCGGCTCGGGGTCACGCCGCGCACGGTACGGCGTGATGTCGAGCGGCTGCGCAGGCTCGGCTATCCGGTGCATGCCAGCCAGGGTGTCGGCGGCGGCTACCAGCTCGGTCCAGGGCAGGACCTGCCGCCGCTGCTTCTCGACGACGAGGAGGCGATCGCCACGGCGGTCTCGCTGCTCGCCGGCGCGGGTGGCGCGGTCGCCAGCGCCGGCGACGCCGCTCTCCGGGCACTGACCAAGCTCGACCAGGTGCTGCCCACCCGGCTGCGGCACGAGGTACGCGCGCTCTCCGGCTCGGTGGAGTCCTTCGGCGGAGGCCGCACGCCGGTCGACCCCGAGGCACTCATGACGCTGGCCAGAGCCTGCCGCGACGAGGTCGAGGCCGGCTTCGACTACCCGTCCGGGAGCGAGGTGCGACGGCGGCGGGTCGAGCCCTACCGCCTGGTCGCCTCCGACCGGCGCTGGTACCTGCTCGCCTACGACCTCGATCGCGACGACTGGCGCAGCTTCCGCATCGACCGGATGACCGAGGTGTCAGCACGGACCTGGCGCTTCCGCCCGCGCGTGGCGCCCGACGCGGCGGCGTACGTGCAGGAGAGCGTGGCCAGCCGGGTCTACCGGCACCAGGCGCGCTTTCTCGTGCACGCCTCGGCCGACACGGTGCGCGCGCAGATCCCGGCGTCGGCGGCCGTCGTACGGCGGCGGGGCAGTGGGCTCTGCGAGGTGCTCGCCGGCGGCGGCAGCCTCGACTTCGTGCTCATGCACGTGCTCCTGCTGGGGCACGACTTCGAGGTGGTCGACCCCCCGGAGCTCCGGAGGCGCTGTCGCGTGCTGGCCGAGAGACTGCTGTCGGCCGGTGCCGCGATCTCAACGGACACGGAGGAGTCATGAGCCCGCGCCGGCGCCGCACACCAGGGCCGGCGAAGTGGTAACGGGGACTTTCGACTCAACTGCTGTATGGCTACGATCAGGCACCAATCGCCTACTTGGGTGATTGTCATCATAGATCGCACCGATCGGGTGAGGAGAGTGTCCGGCACGTGGCTGGTTTGGGCAGGGTCGGGCGACGACGAACGAAGACCGACGGATCATCCGCCGGCGGCGGGCCGCGGCGACTGGCTGGTGTCCGCCGGCTGCCATTGCGTACCGTGCTGCTCATTGTCGTGTTCGTGCCGAGCCTGACTTTCACCCCATTGCTGGCTTCGGGCATGTTCCAGCTGTCCTCCCAGTGGCGGGCGGAGAAGGCCCAGATGGATCTGGCCACCAAAACCGTCGGCAGACCTGCGGCCAACCTGTTCTTCAGCCTTGACCAGGAGCGACGGCTCACCGCGGAGGTGCAGGCCAACCCCCGTAGCGCCGCGCGCGACCAGCTTGTCAAGCAGCGCGCGGTGACCGACCAGGCCGTGAGCGCCTTCCGTCCCCTGACAGCCGTGGAAACCACCAACGGGCAGCAGGGGCTCACCGACGCCATCGCCCGCACTGAGCGCGACCTCGACCTCCTCGACGAGCAGCGCTGGGCGGTGGATGGCGGTTCGTCCAGCGCGCAGAAGGCGTTCGACTACTACAGCGGAGTCCTCGAGTCGGACCTCGGCGTACTGACCGTCCTCAGCGAGACCGATGAGGGCGAGGTGAACAGCAAGGCGCAGACCCTGGTCGACCTTTTCTGGATCCTCGACATGATCGGCCGCGAAGACGCCATTCTGGCCCGTGGCTGGCAGGCGGGGAGCCTGACGAGGGACGAGTACGGCCTGGTCGCCGACGCCATCGGCACCAGGAAGCACCTCCTGCAGTCCCGGGTGATCCCGAGTCTCACGGGCAACGAGACCCGGTACGGAACGCTGACGACCGGCAAGGCGTGGAAGGCCATGATCGCGCTGGAAGGGCGGTTGGGCACCTCCGAGGGCGGCACCGAGAGCGACCAGGTGACAGTGCGCGGGGACCGCGCCGAGTGGCGCTCCTCGGTGGACGCGGTCACCACGCAAGTGATGCAGCTCCTCCGGCTCCGGCTCGACAACGTCGGCAAGATCGGCTACGACCACGCCGACATGCTCTTCGTGATCTTCATCAGCGTCACCACCGTGGGCCTGCTCGCCCTGGGGCTGGTGATCTTCACCAGCTGGCGCCTCACCGCCATTCTTCGCCGGCGCATCCTCCACCTGCGCGAGGATGCCCAGGAGCTCCAGGAGCGGCTGCCCAAGGTGGTCGCCCGGTTGGAGCGCGGCGAGGACGTCGACGTGGACGCGGAAGTACACATGGTCGAGCCCACCCCCGACGAGCTCGGCGAGCTCGGGCAGGCCCTCAATCTGGCCAGCCGCAGCGCTGTCCTCACCGCCGTGCGGCAAGCCGAACAACACCGTGGCTTCCAGCGCATGCTCCAGCGCATCGCCCGCCGTACGCAGATTCTCATCGGCCTTCAGCTCAAGAAGCTAGACGAACTGGAGCGCAAGCACGAGGATCCGGAGGTGCTGGAGGGCCTGTTCGACCTGGACCACCTCACCGCCCGGCTGCGCCGCTACGAGGAGAACCTGGTGATCCTCGGCGGTGGCCAGCCGCAGCGCCGCTGGCGCAAGCCCGTACAGCTGCTCGATGTCCTGCGCGCCGCGCAAGGCGAGGTCCAGGACTACCGGCGGATCATGATCGACGTGGAGGGCGAGCCCTGGGTGGCCGCGCGCGCGGTGGGACCGCTCGTCCACGTCCTGGCGGAGCTCATGGAGAACGCCACCACCTTCTCCAAGCCGATGACCCCCGTCGAGGTGCGGGCCGCACCGGTCAGCCGGGGCGTCGCGGTGGAGATCGAGGACCGCGGCCTGGGCATGGAACCCGATCAGTACGCCGCCGCCAACGCCCTGATGCAGTCGCCGCCGCAGCTCGACGTGATGACCCACGCCGACGATGTGCGGCTCGGCCTGTACGTGGTCGCCCGGCTCTCCGCAAGCCTGGGCCTGCAGGTGGAGCTGCGGTCGTCGGCCTTCGGCGGCACCCGCGTCATCGTGCTGCTCCCCGAACCGCTGGTGGTGGAGCGCCCCCGTGCGGTGCCCGAGCCGGCCACGCCCCCCGAGGAGGTCCCCCCGGTCGCGACCGGTCCGCGGCCGCACCCGCAGGAAGGTACGGCAGCTCCGCGCCCGCCTCAGCAGGGCGAGCCGCTGCCGACCCGCTCCAGGGGACGCGCGATGGCGTACGTGACCGCACCCGCCGGGGACGACGCGCCCGCGCCCCCGCCGGCCGACCGGCAGCCGCTGCCCCAGCGGGTGCGCCAGGCAAACCTGGTCACCGAGCTCAGAGTCCCGGCGGACAGGGATGACCGGACCGGACAGGAGACCTGGGCCGTACGGGACCAGCCCAGCCGATCCAGTGCCACGATCGGCGCGTTCCAGAGGCAGTCTCGCAGGCGCCGGACCGGCGACGACGCCTTCCAGCCCCGGCCGGACGGATCCCCCGAGCCCGGTTCACCTACGACGGAAGATCGATGATGACGCAGCGAACCACCGCCACCAACGCAGACCTGGACTGGCTTCTGGACGGCCTGGTCGAGCAGGTCGCGGGCACCCGGCACGCCATCGTGCTGTCCGACGACGGCCTCGTGATCAGCCGGTCCAGGACCATCGAACGCTCGGACGCCGAACGCCTCGCCGCGATCGCCACCGGCCAGCAGAGCCTGGCTCGCGGTGTCGGGCAGCTCTTCAGCGGCGGACCGGTCCACCAGGTCATCATCGAGATGGCCGAGCTGTGGCTGTTCATCACGGCCGCGGGCCGCGGCACCCATCTGGCCGTGGTCGCCTCCCAGGAGGTCGACGCCGAACTGATGTCCGTCGCGATGCACACCCTGATCCAGCAGGTCGGCCAGAAGCTGGGAACCGACACGCGTACCCCGCGGGCCGATGACGCGGGGAGACACGGATGAAGCACTGGACGGAGGGCTTCGACGACGATGACGCCGACGAATCCCTTGTCCGCCCCTATACGATCACCGGCGGGCGAACCACCCCCGAGCAGGACGACCTCACGCTGATCACCCTGGTTACGGCGATTTCCGAGGACTCTTCGGGAAGGCGACGCGGCCTGAGGAGAATGCAGCCGGAGCACCGCAAGATCTTCGCTCTGTGCAAGCGACCTCTGGCGGTGGCCGAAGTCGCCTCCGCGCTGAACCTCCCGGTGTCCGTGACCAAGATCCTTATCGGCGACCTGATCGAGACCGGTCAGATGCGGGCCCGGCCACCCCTGGCCTTCGCGCAGGCGGGCGGTCTTCCCGATATGACAATCCTTGAGGCGGTGAGGGATGGGCTACGCAAACTCTGACCAGAAGGACGTTGCTCCCCTGGCAGTGAAGATCCTGATCGCGGGTGGTTTCGGTGTCGGGAAGACGACCCTGGTCGGCGCGGTGAGCGAAGTCCCGCCACTGCGTACGGAGGAGTACCTGACCCATGCCAGCGTCGGCGTCGACGATCTGGACGGGGTGAGCGGCAAGGCCACCACCACGGTCGCGCTGGACTTCGGGCGCATCACCATCAACAGCGAACTGGTGCTTTACCTGTTCGGCACCCCCGGGCAGGAACGCTTCTGGTTCATGTGGAACGATCTTGTCAATGGCGCGATGGGCGCGGTCGTCCTGGTCGACACCCGCCGGCTGGATGTGAGCTTCGCGTCGATCGACTTCTTCGAGAGCCGCGGCATCCCCTTCGTCGTGGGCGTCAACTGCTTCCACGGTGTGCGGGACCGGACGCAGGAGGAGATCCGCAGGGCGCTCGCTCTCGACCCGCAGGTGCCGCTGGTGCTCTGTGACGCCCGCGACCGGAGGGCGGGTCGCGATGTGCTGCTCGCGCTCATCGACCACCTGATGGCTGCCAAGTCCCGCACCGCACCGCGCCCCGTGGCCTGACCGGCTGGTCCGGTCCGTCGCCAAAGGCCACTTCCCGTGATCAGGTCGTGGCCTTTGACGTCATGTCCGCCTGCGGAAATGAGTCACGCTCTTAACCGCAGTGTTCGAAGGGGCTGGTGTACGAGCTGCTGCCGACCGAACCGCCCCACTTGACGCATTGCCCGGCCGCGTCGCGCCTGACGGGCCCCGCGTAGTAGCCGTAGCTGCCCGAGTCGGTGGTCCTGCTTTCCCCTTCCGGCTCCAGGAACGCCGACACCGCCGATGCCGAGCCGAGGTTCGTCGTCTTCAGCGTCACGACGCAGTTGTAGCCGTTGCCCGAGTTGTAGAGCAGGTAGGTGCGGCCACCGGTGAGGGCCGCCGAGTCGATGACCGAGTAACCGCTGCCGCAGACTTCCTCAGGGGTGTGAGGGTTGCCGCCGCAGGCGTTGGTGCTCGTGACGGCCTTCTTCTGGCCCAAGGACACGGTCACGCCGTCCACGGTCGGGCTGGTGTCCATCGCACCGGTGGAGGTTCGCTGTTCGTAGTGCAGGTGCGGAGCGTTCGAGCCGCCCGTCGAGCCGACGGTCCCGATCGCGGTGCCCTGGCTGACGCTCATCGAGCCGCCCGCCGACCTCACCATGGTCGCGAGGTGGGCGTAGCGGGTCCTGGTGCCGTCACTGTGGCGGACCTCTATCCACTTGCCGTAGCTCGTGCTTCCCGCGTCGTAGAAGTACGCGGTGCCAGAAGCGGTGGCGCGCACCGTTTCGCCGTTGATGTCATCGCCCCCGTAGTCCTGCCAGTCGATGGAGCCAGATGGGTTGTGGCTGGGGGTCCAGTTGTTGGCGTAGAAAGTCTTCCCGCAGTTGAACGGGCTCTTGTGCGACACGGCCAGCACGTTTGTGCTCTGTGCCGAGGCTGCCTGGGGAATCAGCGCTGTCGCGAGAGTGACTAACAGGGCAGTGATCGTGGGCCTGAAGGTCTTCGACCAGGTCGGCCTGTCGGTTGTGGGCATGCTCACCTCTCTGAACAGGTGCGTATGGGGGGATACGGTTAGGCGCCCATTACCTTGATGCCGCTTTAAGCGAGCATTTCGACATTCCGCCGCCCGTGGAAGGGCGGGTCGATCATGAACATAGCTCTGAAAGTTCTCTTCATCAATGTCTGCAGCATGAAATTTTGTAGCTCTCCGCGCCGGAGGGGGCGCGCATAATCAGCAACGCAGTTTGCGATAACGCGTTCGATTGAGCCCCCGAAGAGTGCACTTGCGTTTTAACCCGGTCACGCTGACTTCTTGAGCGTGGGGTGGCGCTGAGCTGGGGTGCTGGTGCGTCCCCGAGGTCGTCCCGGACCTGCCTTGGAGGGTTTTGGAGGGGTAGCCGAGGTTCCGATGATCGGTAGTACCCGGGCGAAATCCCGGCGGACTCGTCGGCGATGGCCGTACTCATGTCACGACGATGTGCCGCTCCGCCACCCAATCGTGATCATCCAGGGCGAGCGACTGTCCTGCGACAGCAAACCTTGGGCTTGTGTCATCGAAGCTTGAGCGACTCGGGAAGCTGGGCGTTTGGCTCCGCGATACCGCCGAGGGTGGCTGCTCACCTCATCGGGGCATCAGGATCAGCCGGACTCCGCGAGCAGATGTATGACACCGGCTGGGTTCTTGATCCAGTGGGTTCTGGAATCGAGGTTCTCCAGGGGCTCGACCTCGTCGCACGGGTGGATACCGATGTCGGCCAGTTTGCTCGCTGCCGCGTCCAGGTCGTCGGTGTGGAGCTGCAGCCACAGGTCGGGCTGGCTGTAGTTGTCGACACAGTCGAGCCACAGCGTATTGGGTCCGAACCGCACCGAATGAGTTCTCGAGACGGTCGGAGCGTAGGAGACGTCGTCCTCTTTGACGTCGAAGCCCAGAGTGTCGCGGTAGAAGGCCACGGTGGCCTCGTACTGCGCCTTGGGGATCTTCATGGCGATGTTCAGGCCGGCCGTGAATTCAGGCTCGCTCATTGTTGCGTGACTCCTCGGTTCGTGTCAGTGGCGTCCAATGCACCTTCCAGCGCGGCCAGCCGGTCATCCCACCTGTTGGCGAGCCTGGCCAGCCACACCTGGGCTGTGCGAATGGCGGCTGGTTCCAACCGGTAGGGATGGCGGCGGCCGGCCGGTTCGCCGGAGCTGATCAGGCCCGCTTCGGCGAGCTGGCGTAGGTGCTTGGCGATCGCCTGGCGGCTGATCGGCAACCGTCGCGCCAGATCAGTGACGGTTGCGGGCCCGGCGCGGGCGAGCTCCTCCAGCAGCGCCCGCCGCGTTGGATCGGTGAGCGCCGCGAACACTGCAACGGCCTGCCCTTCCACATCAGACGGTCGCATCGAGGTAGGTCTCTAGGTCAACGAGCTCCGTGTCCCACCCCTGGCTGTTGGCCTTGTGGGCAGACTGGGCCACGTCGTCGGCGGCCTGGGCAAACCCGCTCTCCACCAGGCGCAGCCGAGTACCGTCCGGCACCGGTTCCAGGATGAAGTCCACAAGCGTCTGGGGTGCGTCATCCTCCGGCAGGCCCTCGATTGCCCACCTGAACGCGAAACGGTGAGGTGGGTCGACCACCGCGATCGTGGCGACGGATTCCTCGTCGAGGTCGTCCCAACGGAAGAATGCGCGCCCACCGGGCCGCAGATCTATCTCCGCCACCGAGCCGAACCACCGCGAGAGCCCTTCGGCGGTGGTCAGCGCTGCCCACACCCGCTCGATGGGGTGCCGCAGCACCACCACACGTTCGATCGCGTCCGAAACCATGCTCACTCTCCTTCGCAACCTGTAGGTTGCCAATTAATTGGCAACCTACAGGTTGCGATCATCGCCCTGCAAGCCCCGGCGCGGAGGGCGACTTACTATGCACCCCCAAATGCGGCATCCCTCACCAGCTTGGACGGCAACCTGCACAACCGGACCGGCGGCATGATCGGGCATCCCTCTGTGCCAAGCTCAAGGTTCGCTGCCACAGGACAGCGACCTTAAAACGCAAGAGTGCAGGAAGCCGAAAAAGGCCGATGGGCCGCGCGATGACGCGCGGCCCATCGGCCTTCAGGCATAGTTCCAGGTCGGCCGGCGCGGGCCGACCTGGACGTCGTTGATCAGACCAGGTCGAACCGGTCCAGGTCCATCACCTTGCTCCACGCCGCGACGAAGTCCTTCACGAACTTCTCCTTCGCGTCGTCGCTCGCGTAAACCTCCGCGAGCGCGCGCAGCTCGGAGTTCGACCCGAAGACGAGGTCGACCCGGCTGCCGGTCCACTTGACCTCGCCCGTGACGGAGTCGCGACCCTCGAAGGTGTTCGCGTCCTCGGACGTCGCCTTCCACGTCGTGCCCAGGTCGAGCAGGTTGACGAAGAAGTCGTTGGTCAGCGACCCGGGGGTCGTGGTGAGGACGCCGAGCGGCGACTGCTGGTGGTTCGCGCCCAGGACGCGGAGGCCACCGATGAGGACCGTCATCTCGGGGGCGCTCAGGGTCAGCAGGTTGGCCCGGTCGATCAGCAGGTATTCGGCCGGGAGCCGGTTGCCCTTCCCGAGGTAGTTGCGGAACCCGTCGGCGGCAGGCTCGAGGGCGGCGAACGACTCCACGTCGGTCTGCTCCTGCGAGGCGTCCACGCGGCCCGCCCTGAAGGGCACCTCGACGTCGAAGCCGGCGTCCTTGGCGGCCTTCTCGACGGCGGCGCCGCCGGCGAGGACGATCACGTCGGCGAGCGAGACCTGCTTGCCGCCGGTCTGGGCGCCGTTGAAGGCCTTCTGGATCCCCTCCAGGGCGCCCAGCACCGTCGCCAGCCGGTCGGGGTCGTTGACCTCCCAGCCGCTCTGCGGCTCGAGGCGGATGCGCGCACCGTTGGCGCCGCCGCGCTTGTCGCTGCCGCGGAAGGACGAGGCCGACGCCCACGCGGTGGACACGAGCTCGGACACCGACAGGCCCGAGGCGAGAATCTGACCCTTGAGGGAGGCGATGTCCTCAGCGTCGATCAGCTCGTGCGTCACCGCGGGGAGGGGGTCCTGCCACAGCAGCGTCTCGGCCGGGACCTCCGGGCCGAGGTAGCGCGCGATCGGCCCCATGTCCCGGTGGGTCAGCTTGAACCACGCACGGGCGAAGGCGTCCGCGAACTCGTCGGGGTTCGCGAGGAAGCGCCGCGAGATCTGCTCGTAGACCGGGTCGAACCGGAGCGAGAGGTCGGTGGTCAGCATCGTCGGGGCGTGGCTCTTCGACGAATCGTGCGCGTCGGGGACGGTGCCCGCGCCCGCGCCGGCCTTCGGCCGCCACTGGTTCGCGCCGGCGGGGCTCTTGAACAGCTCCCACTCGTAGCCGAACAGGATCTCGAAGAAGCTGTTGTCCCAGGTGATCGGGGTGTTCGTCCAGATGCCCTCGAGACCGCTGGTGATCGTGTCGCCGCCCTTGCCGGTGCCGAAGCTGTTCTTCCAGCCGAGGCCCTGCTCCTCGATCGAGGCGGCCTCGGGGTCGGGGCCGACGTGGTCCGCCGGGCCCGCGCCGTGGGTCTTGCCGAAGGTGTGACCACCCGCGATCAGGGCGACCGTCTCCTCGTCGTTCATCGCCATCCGGCGGAACGTCTCACGGATGTCGCGGGCCGCGGCCAGCGGGTCCGGGTTGCCGTTCGGGCCCTCCGGGTTGACGTAGATGAGGCCCATCTGGACCGCGCCGAGGGGGTTCTCGAGCTCCCGGTCGCCGGTGTAGCGCTCGTCGCCGAGCCAGGTGGTCTCGGGGCCCCAGTAGACGTCCTCGTCGGGCTCCCAGACGTCCGCACGACCGCCGGCGAAGCCGAAGGTCTTGAAGCCCATCGACTCCAGGGCGACGTTGCCGGCGAGGATCATGAGGTCGGCCCACGAGAGCGTCTGGCCGTACTTCTTCTTGACCGGCCACAGCAGGCGGCGAGCCTTGTCGAGGTTACCGTTGTCCGGCCAGCTGTTGAGGGGCGCGAAGCGCTGCTGGCCGGCCCCGGCGCCGCCGCGGCCGTCGCTGATCCGGTACGTGCCCGCGCTGTGCCACGCCATCCGGATGATGAACGGGCCGTAGTGGCCGAAGTCCGCCGGCCACCAGTCCTGCGAGGTCGTCAGCACCTCCGCGATGTCCTGCTTCACGGCCGCGAGGTCGAGGCTCTTGAACGCCTCGGCGTAGTCGAACTCCTCGCCGAGCGGGTTGGCCACGGCGGGGTTCTTGGCGAGGATCTTCAGGTTGAGCCGCTCCGGCCACCACTGGCGGTTTCCACCACCCTGAGTCGGGTGCAGGGCGCGCTCATGCGCGACCGGGCAGCCGCCTGCGCCCTCCGCCTTCGCGTCTGTGACGATTGCATCATGGTTCTCAGACATGGGAATCCTTCCGGACTTGGCGCATCACGGGGCTCAGGAAGTGCGTGCGGTTGAACAGTCGGGGCACAGGCCCCAGTAGGTGACCTCGGCCTCGTCGATCAAGAAGCCGTGGTCGTCGGAGGAGGTCAGGCAGGGCGCATGGCCGACCGCGCAGTCGACGTCGGCGACGGCACCGCACGACCGGCAAACGACGTGGTGGTGGTTGTCCCCGACGCGTCCCTCGAACCGGGCCGGGCTGCCGGCCGGTTCGATGCGGCGTACGAGCCCCGCCGCGGTGAGCGCGTGGAGGGCCTCGTACACGGCTTGAAGGGAGACATGTCCTACGCGATCGCGCACCCCGGAGGCGATCGCCTCGACATCGAGGTGGTCACCGTCCCGGACGGTCTCGAGCAGCGCGACACGGGCGGCCGTCACCCGCAGGCCGGCACCGCGCAGCTCCTCGGCGGTGGTCGGAGTCCTGGATGCGGTCATGGCGTCCAACCTGACTTCATAAACACGAATCATACAAGATAACGAACGATACAAGTCTAGTGCCGGCGTCAGGCGGCGTGTCTCCGGTGAGTACCTGCTCCGCTGCGTACGGCAACCGCTGTGCCGTACGCGCGGGCGGACCTCTTCGCGGCAGGACGGCAGGGCGAGGGCGCGCCTGAACGCCGGTCCGACGCGTGCCGGGCCGCACCCCGGCTGGTAGATGTGGCCCCATCGGGCCCGGGCCGGCGGCGCTCCGCCGGCCCATGTACATCACTCTCGGCTTCGGTGGCTCAGCCGCCCTTGACGAGCAGCCGGAGCGGGCGGTAGATCAGCCCGTCGTCGCTCCACCGCAGCGTCGCCAGATCCTCCTGCGCACACAGGCCGGGCAGCCGCGTCGCCAAGGCGCGGAAGGCTTCCTGCAGCTCCATCCTGGCCAGGTTGGCACCCAGGCAGTAATGAGGGCCGTGGCCGAACGACAGGTGCGGGTTGACCGCCGTTTCGGCGAACCTGTGGATGTCGAACCGTTGTGGATCGGCGAACGCCGACGGATCGTGGTTGGCGCCGGTGGGGTTGGGCAGCACGACGGCGCCCGCCGGGATCACGCCGCCGGACAGCTCGATGTCTCCGGTGACCCGCCGGAGCAGGCCGTTCCCTCCGGGCCCCTCGCAGCGCAGGATCTCCTCCACCGCTGGTTCCAGCAGCTCGGGTCGCGCCGCCAGCTGCGCGTACTGCTCGGGGTGGCACAGAAGGCGGTACGTGCCCCGGATGATGATCGAGGCGGTGGTCTCGTGCCCGGCCATGATCAGCGTGAAGACCATGTGGGTCAGCTCGGCCTCGCTCAGCCTGTCCCCGTCGTCCCGCGCCTCGATGAGCAGGTCGATCAGATCATCGCCCCGCCTGACCCGGTGCTCCGCGATCAGCTCTCCGGCGTACGCCATGAACGCGGCGAACCCCTCGCCCCTGGCCTCGCTGCTCGCCTCGGAAGTGGACAGGAACATCTCCGTCCAGCCGCGGAACTGCTCGAACCGGTCCATCGGGACGCCGAGCATCTCGCAGATCACCCGTGCGGGCAGCGGCAGGGCGAAATCGGCGACCACGTCGAACTCCTGGCCGGCCGCGTCGATCAACTCGTTGGCGATCGCCGCCGCGCGTGGCCGCCAGCGCTCAATGTGCTTGGGGGTGAAGGTGCCCTGCATGATGCGGCGGTAGCGAGTGTGCTCCGGCGGGTCCTGGTTGATCAGCGCCGCGGGGTCGTCCTCCAGGGCGGTGCCGCTGACCATCCTGGGCAGGCCGGGTTCGCGCAGGTTGCGGCTGCTGTCGGGCGAGGTGAGCACAGCACGGACGTCCTTGTACCTGACGATCATGGGTACTTGGTCTCCGCTGGGCATCGTGGTGTGCTCCATCGGAGCCTCGGCGAGCCTGCGGGCCAGCTCGGACGAGGGGGTCCCGAAGGGACCGGGTGGAAGGTCCGGCCAAGGCCATGTGGTGCTGGACTGTGCTGTCATGGTCGCCCTCCTGGCGATGCCGTCCAACAAACGCCCTGAACGTACGGAACAGCCCGTACCTGGTCAATATCTCCTCGTGGCCACATCTCAGAGGACAAAGCCGCCGGCGCCTGCGCGGTCGGCCACTACGCGATTGACAGGAAGTGGAAATGGCCGGACAACTTGCGGACATGCATTTCTCTGGTTCAACCGATACGCGTGCCGCAGAGTTGTCTGCGTAGGAGCGAATCAAATCGCCGGAGAGAGGAATTGAAAATGAGGATTCTCGCCAAGCTCGGTGTCGTCGCCGCCGTCGTGGCCGGGGGCCTGACCATCGCAGCGCAGCCCGGGGCTTTCGCCGCCGCGGCTCCCGGCGTCTCCGTGACGCCGGCCACGGGCCTGTCCGACGGCGGCACCGTCACGGTGGCGATTACCGGTGCGGGAGCCAACGAGCAGTACTTCGTCTCTCAGTGCGCGACCGTCAACGACAAACTCGCGTGCAATGTGGCGTCGGGAAAGACGGTCACCACGGACGCCAATGGTTCGAGTAGCGTGTCGCTGGTCGTCAAGAAGAGCTTCCAGGGCGTGACGCCCGAGGGCACCCCGGTGGGCGCGGTCGACTGCGCTGCCACGGCCTGCTCCGTCGGCGCCGGGAACGCGGCCGTATACCTCGGTTCCCAGCAGATCTCTTTCAAGTCCTGAGGCCGTTGTTGAGATGGTCTGATGTTGGTTGACGAGATCCCGCCCGAGCTTGATGGCCGGGCGGGATCTCGTCTTTCGAGGCTCTCAGGCCCGCGTTCCCTTTTCCGGGGCGTTCTTCAGAACGCTCTCCACAGTGTTTCGGCAGCCATGGCGACCAGCATTACGCCCACCGATACGACCCCGACCACCAGGAATGGTGCCTTTTTGGCGTCCGTGTTCCGGAGCATCGCATATTCCTGCACGAATCTGGAGCAGACCGTGGCACAACCGACGGCGGCCGTCACGACCACACCGGTGATGCTTGTCCCCCCGAGCATGTCGGCGACCACGAAGAAATAGAGCAGCTCGAAGACGGTCAGCGTGACCGCCGTCACCGGCCCCCACTCCCGCCACACCGTCCTGCCCCGCGCGCGGTCCGCCCTGGTCTGGTGCGCCACGCGCCGCCGCTGCCGTGCGGTCAGGCGCCATCGCTTCTCCGGCGCCACGGACTTGAACCTGCCTGCCACCCGCCGGGCACGCCTTCTCAGACGCCGCTCACTGGTTCTGCTCGCGCCCATGACCACCCTTCCCCCGGGGCTCGCGCTAACCAGGAAACGAACCCGGTGATCGCGAGGTTCCGCTGTGGATGCCGCGAATTGCCGACCACCGCTCCGGCGAGCGATCGACTCTGGGAGAGCGCTCTCTTGACACCGGCGCCGCCCTCGCCGCATTGATCGCGCTGCTCGTCCCATGACGGGCACCGCCGACGCCGCCCCCGCCCCAGGTCCGCTCGTCTGGTCCGATGAGTTCAACGGATCCGCCGGCAGCGCCGTCGACCAGTCGAAATGGCGCTTCGACATCGGCGGCAGCGGCTGGGGCAACAACGAGCAGCAGTACTACACCAACAGCACCCGTAACGCCGCCATGGACGGTGCCGGCAACCTGGTGATCACCGCGCGCCGGGAGACGGTCAGATCACCGGCATCGGCGGCAAGTGTGTGGACGTGGCCGGCGCCGGCGCCGCCAACGGCACAGCCGTCCAACTCTGGGACTGCAACGGCACCGCCGCCCAGAGCCGGACCTGGAACAGTGACGGCTCGGTGCGCGCGCTCGGCAAGTGCATGGACGTCACCGGCGGCTCCACGGCCAACGGCACCCGGCTGCAGATCTGGGACTGTTCGGGCGGCGCCAACCAGCGGTGGACACGCGCCTGACGCCCGGCCACATCAAGCTGAAGGGCTCCGCCCGACCGGGAGGAGCCCTTCAGCGCGGTGGGCCGTCTCGTGCGCAAGGCGCCCACCGCGCCGAAGACCGTACGGCAGCTCACCTTCCGGCACGCGTCCCGAGCACTGTGAGGGAGGCCAGTGACTCGGCTCATCGCACCGCCCAGCGCGAGCCGTCCCGACGATCAGACGGCTCTTTAGCCCTTGCTCCAGATGGCCGCGATGAGGTCGCCGTTGGTGTCGAGGATCTCGGGCTTGTAGCCCAGCGCCTTCATCTCGGTGGCCTTGAGCGTGTACGTCACGCGGTTCAGCTTCAGGTATTCCTTCAGGCCCGTCGCGTTGGTCTTGCTCCACACCGTGGTGTAGAGGTTGCCGGGCTCGATGGACATGAGAACGGGCTGCAGGCCCTGCTTCGCCTTGGCCAGCAGCTCCTGGCCGCGCTGCTCCACGGTCTGGCCGGTGGTCACCTGCACGGTGCCCGCGACGCCCCCGACGACCCAGACGGCCGCGTAGAGCGGCTTCTCGGCCGTGCCGTACACGTCCAGCGAGGACAGGGTGTAGCCGGCGGCGGCGAGCTTGGTGTTGAGGCTGACGAAGGCGTCCTTGGTCAGGGTGAGCTTGGACTGGACCTTCTCGGTGGTCTTCTCGAAGACCGCGGCGAAGACGGCGCCCGAGCCCGTACCGGTGCCCGAGATGAGGGTCGGCACGTAGCCGAGCTTCAGCTGGTCAGTGATGCGCTGCTGCAGGCTGGTCGCCGAAAGGCCCTGCAGGACGTTCACCTTGCGGGTGGTGTCCTTGACCCAAACGGACGTGTACTGCGGGTTGGCCGCGTTGGTCACGCTCAACACCTCGGGCACGTAGCCCGTGTTCAGCAACTCCTTGACCTTCGACAGCCAATCGGTGGCGCCGAGGGCTGGAAGGGAGAGCCAGTCCAGTGGGCTGTTCTGGACTGTCGTTGTGGTCGTCGTGGTGCGCTGTTCGGCGATCGCTGGGGACGCGAGAGCCAACATTGGAGCGGCGGCCGCCGCCACAGCGGTGGTGAGGGCGACGATCCTCGGGGTCCGCATGATCCTCCTCAGGTAAAGGTTGTCCCAATCCCGGACGAGGAGTGACCATAACAAAGGATGAGGGAGAGTTCACCAGCAGTCACCATAATTACCACAAATCACGTCAGAAAGCTGGAGGCCCAGGAGTAAACTCCAGCACCAACCTGAGGCATCATCACGTTCGGCCCGGACCTCGCAGGCCTCATGGTCTCAGGCGGGGTCTGGATGCCTGGGATTCCTTGTGCTTGGTGCCGCCCACCTGCGGATACTCAACCGGCAGGCACCATCGACAGGATGCGGGGAATTGGCGTATTTCAACTACGAAGTAAGCTCGGCCCGCAGGTCGTCAGAGAGGTTTCCGCCCGTGATGATCGTGGCCAGGGGCGCGTCGGCGAACTCGTGCTGGAGCGCCGCCGCGACGCCCACCACGCCCGAGGGCTCGACGAGCAGCCCCAGCGTGTCGCGTACGACGAACAGCGCCTCGCGGATGGCCTCCTCCGACACCAGGACGACATCGTCCACGTACTCCCGCATCCAGTCGACGGCTACCGGGACCGGCACCCGGACGGCGATGCCGTCGGCCGCGGTCGCCGCCTGCGGGGACGACACCGGCCTGCCCTCGCGCCAGCTGTGCGCCATCGCCGGGGCTCCGGCGGCGCACACCCCCACGATCTTGGTACGGGGTGAGCGTTCCTTCATCCAGCAGCCGATGCCGCTGATCAGCGCCCCGTTGCCGACGGGGACGAGCAGCGTGCCGACCTCCATGGAGGCCAGCTCCACGGCGATCGTGCCGGCGCCCTCGGCGATGCGCGGATCGTGGCCGTCCTCCACGAACAGGCACTCGCGATGCCGGTCGGCGTACGCGCGCGCCGCGGCCTTGGCCTCGTCGAAATCGGCCCCGACCAGCTCGACCCGCGCCCCCAGCTCGCGCATCGCGGCCACCTTCGCCGGGTTGGCGGCGGTCGCCGCGAACACCCGCACCTCCAGCCCCCGCGCCCTGGCCGCATAGGCGATGGCCTGCCCGAAGTTGCCCGCCGACGCGCACACCACCTGCCGGTCGAGAGGCACGCCCCGCATGAAGTGGTCGGCGCCGCGGCCCTTGAACGAGCCGATCGGGTTGAGCGTCTCCACCTTGATCACCGTGTCGCGGCCCAGCCGCCGGGAGAGCCCGGTGTGCACGTACTGAGGGGTGTGGAGGAACGCGGGGTCGATGAGATCGCTGGCTCGCTCGATGCGCTCGAGCGACAGGCTGAGGTTCATCACGCCGTCTATCGTATACGATAGGCGCTCGAAAGCACGGCGAAGCTGTTGCAGCACGAGATCGACCGCCTCGATGGGATTCTTGCCGTGGACCGCATGACCAGCCTGGATACGCTATGCATGCGCTCGGAGTTCGAGCGCCGACACCGCGACGAAAGTCCCTTTCGCTGATGAGCACTCCCGACCTCGCGCCGCAGGCGATCCAGCGCAACGAGCCACTGCGCGAAGCGGTGTACGCCCGGATCGTCGACTCCATCCTGTCCGGGCACTATGCGCCGGGCGCGTCGATCACGGAGGCCGCGCTGAGCCGCGCCCTCCAGGTGTCGCGCACCCCGATCCGGGAGGCCCTGCTCAGGCTGGAATCCGAGGGGGTGCTGTCGTCGGCGCTGGCCAGGGGCTTCACCGTCAGGTCGCTGGACCGCCGGGAGGTCACCGAGCTCTACCCGATCCTGGGCGCGCTCGAAGGGCTCGCCATCCGCACCGCGCACGCGCCGAACGCCGCGACGATGGACACCCTCCACCGCGCGCTCGACGAGCTTGAGGGCTGCGACGACGCGGTGCGGCGCTGGCGGCTCGACACCGTCTGGCACGGGGCGCTCGTGGCCGCGTCGGGAAACCAGCACCTCGTGTCGCTCACCACCCAGCTCCGCGTCAACCTCTCCCGCTACGAGCTGGCCTACATGCGCGAGACCCGCTCCCGCGCAGTGGCCGACCAGCAGCACCGCGAGACGCTCGCCGCCGTCGTCGCCCGCGACTTCCCCAGGGCGGCGAACGTGGTCGAGGAGCACTGGCGCCAGGGCATGGAGCTCGTCCTGACCTGGCTCGACCAGAAGGCGGCCAAGGCGTAGGCGACCGCCGCAGAACGGCCCACTGGCGCGTGCCGTGGCGCCCTTCAAGAGCAGGTGCCTATCGTATACGACGCATCCGCACACGCCGGTCACCTCGGCGCTGAACGACTTCGCTGTCAGCCCACGTTGAGTGGCGCTCGCGTGGCCTCGGCCGGCTCCCGGGGGGACGGCGAGCGGGTGCCGACGGTCAGCCCCACGGCCAGGCAGATCAACGGGATCGCCGGGATCACGTACCGCACGTCATAGGCGGCCAGGAACGGCGGTGAGACGACCAGCGCGAGCGCCGCCACCCCAGGCAGCAGCGCGTCCCAGCGGCGCCGCACCAGCGCGGCCGTCAGCGCACCGGCCAGGGCCAGCATGAGCAGCGGGAACGGCACATAACCGAAGCGCTGGTACGCGCGCAGCCACCCCGCGAACGGCTCGACCACCTGTGTGGCGGCCGGTCCGGCCTCGTACGACTCGGCGACGCCGCGCACGGACTCGCCCAGCGGCCGCTCGGCGGTGGGGAGCTTGTACGGCGTCTTCTCGTCCACGGCCGTACGCTCCCAGCGCAGCAGCTGCGCGAGGTCGGTCGCGACCGCCGCGAGATACTCGCCCGGCTGCGCGAGGATGGCCTGCCTGGCGAACTCCCCGGCGAGCTGGTTGCGATTGCCCGTCCCCGGCACCTTGAGCAGCGGCGAGAAGCTTTCCCACAACCAGTGCGGCGGGTACGGTCGCTGCTCCACCGGCATGTCCGGGCAGAGCACGGCCAGCCGCTCCGGCGGCTTGATCACCGCGCAGTCGGCGAAGCTCATGGTCCTGGACCACAGGAAGTTCCCGTCCGCCTCGGTCAGCGCGAACTTCCCCTTCTCGGCCTTCATCCAGGTGGCGTACGCGCCCAGGGGGATCGCACCCGCCACCAGCAGCGCCACGAGCGGGCGCCAGCCGTACCGTCTGATCAGCAGGTACGCGGCCGTCAGGATCAGCAGCGGCAGGCCGACCGTCCTGGTGATGCCGGCCAGGCCGAGCAGCACGCCGCCGACGGCGGCCGTGGCGGGCGTGACGCGCCGGACGATGAGCAGGATCGCGGCCGTGACCAGCACGATGAAGATCGCGTCCGCCATGATCATGTGCTCGAGCAGGATGAGGAACTCGTCGTACAGCAGCGGGGTGACCAGCAGGGCGGCGCCCCAGCCCGGCAGACCGCGCCGCCTCAGCAGTGCGTACACCGCCACCGCGAGCCCCAGCATCAGCAGGTGCTGCAGGACGGTCACCAGCGTGAGGCTGTGCGCCGGGCGGAGCAGCGCGAGGAGCAGCGAGTATCCGGAGGGTCTGGTGGTGCCGGGGCTCACGTCCTCGCGCAGGAACGCGAACGAGTCGCCGTAGAAGAGGATCGACGGCGGGAACCCGAGCACGGCGAGCAGTCGCAGCCCGACCGCGGGCAGCATGGCGATGACCAGGGCGCGATGAGCCAAGGTGGATCTGCTTCCTCGTGTGTCCGGGCCCCCACAATAGTGGGTGTTCCGGACATGGACCGGCCTGCCCGGCCGAGACCTCCGCGGGTCAGTTCTGCTCGGGCAGCGGGTCGACGAGGATCCCCGGATCCAGGTTGCGCAGGACGCGCGGACGATCGGTCAGTATCGGCCACCGGGTGGCCCGCGCGCATAAAATCACGTGGCCCGCGGTGATGTCGGCCGACCCGTCGAGGATCTCGGCGATGTCGGGCACCTTTCCCGCGGTGAGTTC
This sequence comes from Nonomuraea sp. NPDC049400, assembly GCF_044466425.1. NCBI lineage: Bacteria > Bacillati > Actinomycetota > Actinomycetes > Streptosporangiales > Streptosporangiaceae > Nonomuraea > Nonomuraea sp. NPDC049400. Next base: position 221,537 of record NZ_JBITMP010000013.1, on the reverse strand, counting down.
GTCGACCTGCACGGCCGTGCTGCTGATCAGATCGAAAAGCTCGACCTTCGTGGCGAGCGGGACGATCGAATAGACGAGCGTCAGTGCGGTCGCCGGAATGCACAACCCGCCGCCCCGGTATAGACACAGTGCCGCGATGCTGCGGGAATGGTTCGTCTTGGCGACCGCTATGTCGACGAGCGCCCCCACATCGAGAACTCGCCCAGGAAGCATGGTCAATCCTCTTGATTCCGATGCAGGCCGAGCCCGAGCATCACTTCATCCGAAATCCGGTCCACCTGCAACGCGTCTGCCGCCCGGTCCAGATCCTCGCACTGCAGGTTCCAGCGCTGGATCAGGATGGTCGCGTGCGTCATGTTGCTGACTTCGCGCTCCACCGCGGCGCGAATCACGTCGGAAATCATACGGCCATCAGAGCGGGCTTTTTGATGAACCGCATCAAGTGTCGCCTTGTCTAAATTTACGATGATTGATGCTGTTTCCTCCGATCGGTCCCCCTGGGAAAGCCGGGGAGCCGACATGGGCCACGACGGCGGGGTAGGGGTGTCGGGGGCTTTGTCGTTGTCCGTCGAATTCCGCCGTGATGGAATGGGCATCGCCATACGCACGACGGTAGTCCTATAACGCCGCCGCCGATAGTCACCCAGCGAGATCGGATGGTCATAAGGGCCTCCGGAGGAGCCATATGCACTGCGTCACGTCGAAAGACGGCACATCCATCGCGTACGAACGCCTCGGCGACGGCCCGGCGATCATTCTGGTCGCCGGCGCCTCGGTCGACCGTTCCGGCAACGCGCAGCTCGCGCAGGAGCTGTCGGGCAAGTTCACCGTCTACAACTACGACCGGCGCGGACGGGGCGACAGCGGCGACACCCTCCCGTACGCGGTCGAACGCGAGATCGAGGACATCGCCGCGCTCATCGCCGAGGCGGGCGGGGCCGCGCACCTGTTCGGGGCCTCGTCGGGCGGCGCGCTCGCGCTCGAAGCCGCGGCCGCCGGGCTGCCGATCGCGAAGCTGGCCGTGTACGAGGTGCCGTACAACGTGGCCCCCGACGGGCGGGAGCGCTGGCGCGAATACGTCGAGCGGCTGCACGCGCTGCTGGCCGAGGGCCGCAGGGGTGACGCGTTCGCGCTGTTCATGGTGACGGCGGGCGCCACGGAGGAGATGGTGGAGCAGGCCCGCAACTCGCCCGCGTGGCCGGGGCTCGAGGCCGTCGCGCCGACGCTCGCGTACGACGCCGCCTGCATGGGCGACGGCCGGCCGCCCGCCGACCGCCTGGCCGGGATCGCCTGCCCGACGCTGGTGGCCACCGGCGGGGCGAGCGCGGAGTCGTTCGTGGGCGGGGGAGGCGACTTCTTCGACCGGGCGGCGGACGCGGTCGCCGCGTTCGTCCCCGGTGCCGTACGCGAGATCGTCGAGGGCCAGACGCACATGGTCGACCCGAAGGCGCTGGCCCCGGTGCTCACGCGCTTCCTCGGCCGATGAGCGCCCCTCGCACGAGGTAGACCCAGCACTACTGCTCGGCCCGCGCACCAGCCGATACCGTCGGAAGGTGCTCAACCGGACCGCGCTGGAGGCGCTCACGCAGCGGCCGCTGCCGTTCCTGGGCTCGGCCTGGCCGTGGCGCTCCGCGGCGTACCTGCTGGCCAGCGCCGTCCCGGGCGCGGCCGTCGGGGTCGGGGCGTTCGCCACGGTCTCGCTCGGCTGGGTCGCGGCACCGGTCGTGCTGGCGCTGAGCCTCCCGCTCGTCGCCTGGTTCGAGCGGCGCAGGCTGCGGCTCGTGGACGGCGTTCCGCTGCCGGAGGTGCCGGACAGGCGCAGCAGGGAGGCGGGGCTGGCCGTCTTCACGGTGCTCGCGCTGTGGTGGATCGACCTGATCATGCTGGCGTTCACCGTCGGCGGACCGGTGCTTCTGATCCTCTCGCCGGTCGTGCAGCCGTCCGGCGACGAGGTGGTCGCCGTCGTGGCCTCAGCGGGTGGCGTTCTGCTGCTGCCCGTCGCCGCTTACACGATCACCGCCTGGGGCGGCGCCAGAGGGACGATGGTGCGGGCGATGCTCGCGCCCCAGGCCTTTGAGCTGAGCGAGGTGCTGCGGTCGCGGGCGAGGCTGGTGGACGCGTTCGAGCTGGAACGCCGCAGGATCGAGCGCGACCTGCACGACGGCGCGCAGCAGCGGCTGGTCGCCCTGTCGATGACGCTCGGCCTGGCCAGGCTCGACCTGCCGGACGACTCGCCCGCGGGCCGGCTGATCGAGCGCGCCCACGACGAGGCCAAGCAGGCGCTGGCCGAGCTGCGCGAGCTGATCAGGGGCGTGCATTCACAGGTGCTCACCGACCGCGGGCTGGGCGCGGCGATCCGCGACGTGGCAGGGCGCTCGCCCGTGCCCGTCGACGTGGCCGTCGAGCTCGACGGCCGGTTGCCCGCGCCCGTGGAGGTCACCGCGTACTACGTGGTCAGCGAGGCGCTCGCCAACCTGGCCAAGCACAGCCAGGCCACGGGGGGCGCCGTCGCGGCGCGGGTTGAGCGCGGCACGCTGGTCGTCGAGGTGCGCGACGACGGCGTGGGCGGCGCCGACCCGGCCAAGGGGACGGGGCTGACCGGGCTCGCCGACCGGCTGGCCGTGGTGGGCGGGAGGCTGTCCCTGTCCAGCCCGGTCGGCGGGCCGACCCTGATACGAGTGGAGATCCCGTGCGGGTAGTGATCGCGGAGGACGCCGTACTGCTGCGGGAGGGCCTGGTCGGCCTGCTCGAACGCTTCGGCCACACCGTCGCCGCCTCGGTCGGCGACGCGCCCGCGCTGGTCGCCGCCGTCGCCGAGCACCGTCCCGACGCCGTGGTGACCGACGTGCGGATGCCGCCCGGCTTCTCCGACGAGGGCCTCCGTGCCGCGCTGGAGCTGCGCGGACGCCACCCGGACCTGGCCGTGCTGGTGCTCAGCCAGTACGTCGAGCAGACGTACGCGGCCGAGCTGCTGGAGTCGGGCGCCGGCGCCGGCATCGGCTACCTGCTGAAAGACCGCATAGGCGACGTACGCGAGTTCGTGGACGCGCTCGACCGGGTGGCCGCCGGCGGCACGGTCGTGGACCCGGAGGTGGTCCGCCAGCTCCTGAGCCGGCGGCGCGACCCGCTGGCCAGGCTCACCCCGCGCGAGCAGCAGGTGCTCGGCCTGATCGCCGAGGGGCGGACGAACGCGTCGATCGCCAAGGAGCTGTTCGTCACCGAGGCGGCCGTGGCCAAGCACATCGCGAGCATCTTCACCAAGCTCGACCTGCCGCCCGAGGCCGACGGGCACAGGAGGGTGCTGGCGGTGCTGGCCTACCTCAGGTGATGCAGAGCTCGTTGCCCTCAGGGTCGGCGATGGTCACCCACCAGTGGGGCCCTTGCCGGCCGCGGTGCAGCACGGTCGCGCCCTTGGCGGTGAGCTGCTCGACCACGGAATCGATGTTGCCGGCCCCGACGCGGACGTCGAGGTGCACGCGGTTCTTGACCGTCTTGGGCTCGGGCACGAACTGGAACAGCACCCGCGGCGCGCGCTCCAGACCGGCGGGATGCCTGATGGCCGTGCCCGACTTCCACACCAGCGCGCCGTTGTGCCGGGTCGTGTCGTCCTCGGTGGCGTAGCCCTTCTCGATCATCTCGCGGATGAACGCCTCTTCCTGGACCTCCACCGTCCAGCCGAGCGCGTCGGCCCACCAGTCGGCCAGCCGGTGCGGGTCGCCCGAGTCGATGACGACTTGGAAGTCATATGCCATGCCACGATCCTAAAAGTAGGGTTCGTAGGCATGAACGAGCAGTGGCTTGAGGTCGGCGACCGGGTCTATGTCCGGCGCCACGAGTCGTTCGACATGAACGTGGGTCTGGTCGTGGGCGACGGGCACTGCCTGGTGCTCGACACGCGTAGCTCGCACAGGGAGGCGGCGGACCTGATCGAGGCGGTCAGGAGGATCACCGGCAGCCCGTGGACGGTCGTCAACAGCCACTCCCATTTCGACCACTACTTCGGCAACGCCCTCTTCGGCCCGGCCGAGATCTGGGGCCACGTCAGGTGCGCCGAGGAGATCGAGCAGGACGGCGAGCAGCAGCGCGCCGCGATGATCAAGGGGCAGCCCGAGCGGCGTGAGGAGTACGAGGAGGTCACGATCGTCCCGCCGGACCACACGTTCACGGCCGCGGCCAGCCTCGACATCGGCGGTCGCATCGTGCACCTACGGCATTTCGGGCTCGGGCACAGCAGTAACGACGTCGTCGTGCACGTCCCCGACGCGGGTGTGGTGTTCGCCGGTGACCTGGTGGAGGAGGGGGCGCCGCCGGCGTTCAGCGACTCCTACCCGCTCGACTGGCCGGCCACCACGGCGGCGATGCTGGCCGAGCTGCCCGAGCAGGTGATCGTGCCTGGGCACGGCGCGGTGGTGGACCGGGCGTACGCGCAGGCGCAGCACGACGAGCTGGCCCTCGTGGCAGAGCTGGCCAGGCGGGCCCACGTGGAGGGCCTGCGTGACCTGATCAAGCTCTTCCCCTATCCGGAGGACGTGACCAGGCAGGCGATCGACAGGGCCTTCCTACAGCTCGACGCCTGAGCTTTCCTAGCCGGTTTTCAGGGGAAATTTCGCGACGAATCCGGAATCTGCGTACACCAGCGTGCCCTCGTGGAGCAGGGCGATGTCCCGCGCGATCGGCAGCCCGAGCCCGGCGCCGCCCGCGTCCCTGGCCCGCGCCTCGTCGAGCCTGGTGAACCGGGCGAACACCGCCTCACGCTGCTCCGGCGGGATTCCGGGTCCGTCGTCCTGCACCTCCAGCACCGCCTGGCCCTGCTCGGCGCGCACGCGTACCCGTACGGTCGAGGCGGCGTGCCGTACCGCGTTGTCGGCCAGGTTCGTCACCAGGCGGTCGAGGTGCGCGCGCGAGCCCTTCATCACCACGTCCGGCTCGATGTCCAGCTCCACCCGCACGTCGGGGCGGCGCCCGGCACGCAGGGACTCCTCGGCGGCCACCTGGCCCAGGTCCAGTTCGGCCGTGCGCAGCGGCTCGCCGGCGTCCAGCTTGGCCAGGATGAGCAGGTCGGCGGCGAGGGACTGCAGGCGTTCGACGTCGGCCAGCGCCTCCCTGGTGAGCTCGCTGGGCTCGGCCAGCTCCAGGCGGGCGCGCAGGGTGGCGATGGGGCTGCGCAGCTCGTGCGCCGCGTCCGCGACGAACCGCTTGTGCGTATCGACCGCCGTCTCCAGGCGGTCGAGAGTGCCGTTCACGGTCGTGGCCAGCGCGGCGATCTCGTCCTTCGAGCCGGGCACGGGCACGCGCTGGTGCAGGTCACGGGCGGTGATGTCGGCCACCTTGGCCCTGATGGCGGCCACCGGGGCGAGCGCGCGGCCCACCGAGATCCACGTCATCCCGGCCACCACGAGCAGCACGGCGGGCACGCCGGGCAGCAGCGCGCCGTTCAGCGTCCGCAGCGCCTCCTCGGCGCCGTCCAGAGAGACCCGCGACCAGACCGTGGCGGGGCCGCCCGCGGTGCTCACCTTGAGGCCGGCGACGGCGTACTTCTGCGGCTGTGCCCACTCCGCGGCCGAGGCCGCCTTGCCGTCGGTCAGCAGCACGTCGGGGTCGGCGAACCTGGCCGTCGTGCCGTCGCGCAGCTGGATCACGCCTTCCTTGCCCGCGACCAGGATCGGTCCTGGCTCTCCCGCGGCAGGGGGCGCCTTCTCGGCGCGCTCGATCTTCAGGCTCTCGGCGTACGGGACCGCGGCCACGGCCTTTCTGGTCGCCTCGGCGTCGGCGTTGCGCTGCAGCGTGCTGCGCAGTACGGCCACCAGCGCCAGAGCCGCCAGGCCCAGGGCGAGGGCCACCACGAGGGTGGCGGCGACGGTCGCCTTCAAGCGCACTGAAGAGAGCAGCGCCACCAGCTTCACGCGGCCTCCAACCGGTAGCCGGCCCCACGGACCGTCATGAGTGTCGTCCTCCCGAAGGGCACGTCGATCTTGCGCCGCAGGGCGCTGATGTAGACCTCGACGATGTTCGGGTCGCCGTCGTAGGAGAAGTCCCAGGCCTGGGCCAGCAACTCGCTCTTGGAGACCACCTCGCCGGCCCGCCGCGCGAGCGCGTGCAGCACCGCGAACTCCTTCGGCGTCAACGCGACCTCCACCTCGCCCCTGCGGCACTTCAGCGCGGCGGGATCGACGACCAGGTCGCCCACGGTGATCGAGACGGGCCGCTCCCGCCCGCCCCGCCGCACCAGCGCCCGTAACCTGGCCAGCAGCACCACGTACGAGAACGGCTTGGCCAGGTAGTCGTCGGCCCCGTTGTCGAGTGCCTCGGCCTCGTCGTAGATGCCGTCCTTGGCCGTGAGCATCATGATCGGCGTCCAGTCGCCCGCCTCGCGCAGCCTGGAGCAGAGCGCGTACCCGTTCATCCTGGGCAGCATCACGTCCAGGACGATCACGTCGTACGTGTTCTCGGTGGCCATCCACAGCCCGTCGCGCCCGTCGTGGGCCACGTCCACCGCGAAGCCCTCACCTGCCAGACCGCCTTTCACCAGGTCGGCCAGCCGCTCCTCGTCCTCCACCAGTAGCACTCGCACACCGATCAGGGTGCCTCAGGTCACCTAAAGCCAACCTGAAGATCATTTAGGGCTTCTTCAGGGTCGTTTAAGGTACGCCGCGCCAGTCTCGAGGCGTTCGACCGAATCCCAGTGAGGAGAATCCATGTTCAAGCGACGTCTCGCGGTGCTCGGCGCGGTCGCCGTACTCGCCATCACCGGTCTGGCCGGCTCCGCCATGGCCGACGAGACGCCGGCCACCGCAGGCGGCAAGGTGACCTGCAAGACGGCCGACGGCAAGACCGTCACCCTGTCCGAGATCGGCGGCAAGGTCGCCACGCGCGACGGCAAGGTGAAGGTGATCAAGCCCGACGAAAAGCTGAAGATCGACCGCCTTCCCGACGGCGAGGCCCTTCCGCCGGGCGCGGTGAAGGCCGAGCGGCTCCCGGACGGCGAGCTCCCTGAGGGCGTGCAGATCGAGCGGCTCCCGGACGGCGAGGTGCGGGTCGAGGCGCTCCCGGACGGCAAGCTCCCCGAGGGCGTGCAGGCCGTCCCCGCGCGCCCGGCGGAGCCCGGGGATGAGGGGCCCGTGCGCGTGCAGCCGCCGGCCGGCGCGCCCAAGGACGCCATGAAGGTGAAGATCATCTGCGAGCAGGCCGACTGAGGTCACTCCGCGAAGGACGGGTGCGGCCCCAGCGCCCAGTACTCGTAGAGGCCGTGGCCGACGAGCCCGTCGTACTCGAAGCGCCCGACGGCGTCCACCATGCCCCACATCCTGGCGGCGTCGTCGGGCAGCCGGTACGTCACGCCCTGCACGACGGGCCCCTCGCCCTGGTACATCCCGTGCTTCCAGTCCGGCTCGAGCCCGTAGCCGGTGCCGACCATGAGGTGCACCGGCAGGAGCGGCGTGCAGCGCACGTCGAACGGCTTGCCGCCCGGCGGGGAGAAGGTGATCGTGGCCTCGACGACGTCGCGCGTGCCGGGGGCGTAGACCGGGCGGTACTCGGGCCTGCCGAGGTACTCCTCCTCGCGCCCGTCCGACCAGACGCGTACGGCCTCCTCCAGCACCCGCCGGCCGCGCTCGTCCTCCTGGATGATGCAGAGGATGGCGTGGTCGTCGAACCGCATGGGTGCGTAGAGCCAGTAGAACGTGCCGGGGTTCTTGGCCTGGATGCCGGGCGGCTCGGGCTCGCCGACCGGCCTGATGCCCCAGGACCGGTCTCTGGTGCCCTGCCAGCGGTCGGGCGTGACCGGTATGTCCTCCCCGCCTATCCTGATATTTCCGGACCAGAGCCCGGTCTGCGCCAGGCGTACCGAGTCGAACATGACCCGCTCCTGCCAGCGCAGGAAGTGCCGCGGCTCAAGGGTCGCCGGGATCGTGCCCTCCCAGAGGAGGTCGAAGGCCAGACCGTGCTCGTTCGGCTCCAGGACCACCCTGAGCCGCTTGAGCCCTTCGAGCACCTCGACGCGGAACGGGCCTATCTCGGTGTTCATCCGGTCGGGACCCAGCTCGCGGGAGGCTCGCACGACGCGGTGCAGGTCTCTGTGCCGTACGCAGGCGAAGGCGTCGGTGACGCCCAGGTTGGGGTACTGGCCGAGCCCGACGATCAACATGAGCTCGTCGGTGCCCGGGTGGCAGTTGAAGTAGTAGCGGTCGTAGAAGTTGCGGTCGGACGTGGCGACGTGCCGCATGACCTGGGCGGTCTGGTGAATGGGGTAGTCGTCCAGCGGAGACAGGGCCATGCCCGGTTTGTAGCAAGCGCTTGGTGGAGCGTCAACGGGCCGGGAACGGAGAAGCGCGCCCCCGGACATCCAGCCGAGGGCGCGCTCTCCTTACCGGCGGCACCAAATCAGGACATCTTGCGCGATGTCTCATCCGCCTTGTTTGACACATTGGTCGCCATCCGGTCAGCAGACTCGGCGGCCCTGTCGGCCTTCTCGCTGACCCAGCGCGACGCATCTGAGGCGGATTCCTTCATGTGCTCGGTCCACTGCTGCGCATTGCGGCGGTAGAACATGTAACCCATCGCACCCACCGCGACACCGGTCAGCAGCACGAGCATCGGCCATCGCCGCGACCGCGTGGGCGTGGGGTCGATCTTCCTGGCCGCCCTGGTCAGCATCGAGCTGACCTTGGGGGCGACCTGATCCTCGAACCCGTGCGCCGCGGACTCCAGCCGCGGCGCCGCCCAGTAGCGGGCGTCCTCGAAGCGCTGGGCGGCGGCCATCTTGGCCTGGTCCGCCATGGGCGCCATTCGGCGGCCGCTTCGCACGGCCTGGGCCTTCATGCGGCCCATCCACGTGGCGGGTACCTCTATGACCACGCGGCGTCTTTTCAGTGTCAGGGACACGACAACCTCCCCTGTCGTTGGGGCCCCGAGCCTGACCTTCCCTGGACGAGGCGGCTCAATCCTGGCGAGCCGTGGGAGGATGGCTCTTGTGGCCGAACGGCCAACGTTCTGAAAACATCACGAAACCAACCCTGTGTATAGAGGGGGGCAGCTGTCTCGTGGCTGAGAAGCTGATCGCTAACCTGCAGACCAATCGCGGCAATATCAAGGTCGAGCTCTTTCCCACCAAGGCGCCGAAGACGGTGCGCAACTTCGTCGAGCTGGCAGAAGGCACGCGCGAATGGACGCACCCGGGCACCGGCCAGAAGAGCACCGACCGTTACTACGACGGCACGATCTTCCACCGGGTCATCTCCGGCTTCATGATCCAGGGCGGTGACCCGCTCGGTCAGGGCATCGGCGGCCCGGGCTACGAGTTCGACGACGAGATCCACCCTGAGCTGTACTTCAACCGCCCTTACCTGCTGGCCATGGCCAACGCGGGCATCCGGTTCGGCAAGGGGACCAACGGGTCGCAGTTCTTCATCACCGTCGTGCCCACGCCGCATCTGAACGGCAAGCACACGATCTTCGGCGAGGTGATCGAGGGCCAGGACGTCGTGGACGCCATCGCCAAGACCAGCACCGGCCGCAACGACCGCCCGGTGGAGGACGTCGTCCTGGAGTCGGTCACCATCGACCGCGTCCAGTCCTGACCGGACGCGCGGACCTCGGCTCGGGGCCTGGACCGGCCCCTGCCCAGGTCGCGGCAGGCACCTGACGGCCCTGTGCACCCACAGGGCCACCAGGGGCACAGCGCGGGGCCGCTCGGCGGCACCTGTACGCGGGCGACACGCGAGCACGGAGCATACGCCATAGGCTTTCAGCCATGACCAGCCAGCCGCCCAGCCCGCCACAGCAGCCCGAGCAGCCCGCTGAGGCGGTGCCCACGTGCTACCGGCACCCGGACAAGGAGACCTGGGTGCGCTGCCAGCGCTGCGAGCGCCCCATCTGCCCCGACTGCATGCGCGACGCCTCCGTGGGCTTCCAGTGCCCCGAGTGCGTGGCCGAGGGCAACAGGGGCATCCGCCAGGCCAAGTCCACCTTCGGCGGCAACGTCGTACGCACGCCGATCGTGACGTACGCCCTCCTGGCCATCACCGTCCTGGTCTTCGGCGCCCAATATCTCACCGGCGGCCAGGTCACGGCGTGGCTGGCCATGTGGCCAGGGCGGGTGGCCGTGCTCGACGAGTACTACCGGATGCTCTCCGTCGTGTTCGTCCACGACGGGATCTTCCACATCCTGTTCAACTGCTGGGCCCTCTACGTCGTCGGCCCCTATCTCGAGCGCGCCTTCGGCCACGTCCGCTATCTGGCGCTCTACCTCATCAGCGCGCTCGGCGGCTCGACGCTCAGCCTCTGGGTCGACCCGCTCAACCAGACCACGGTCGGCGCGTCCGGAGCCATCTTCGGCCTGTTCGGCGCCGTGTTCGTGGTCGGGCGCAAGCTCAATGTGGACGTACGCGGCATCGCCGCCCTCATCGCGATCAACCTCGTGATCACCTTCCTGGTGTCCGGCATCAGCTGGACAGGCCACATCGGCGGCCTGATCACGGGGTCGGCGCTGGCGGGGGCACTGGCCTACGCCCCCAAGGGCAACAGGACCCTCTGGCAGGTGCTGGCGATCGCGGGATCGCTGGCGGTGCTGGCCGTGCTCGTGGTGACGAAGGCATCGACCATCATCGCCAGCGTGAGCTGACTTCCCCAGCCTGTGGAAAAGACTGTGGAAAGAACTAACGCCAGCGGGTGGAAAGCACTACACCGAAGACGATGAAAACAAACCCGATCAGCAGGTTCCAGTTCTGGAGGTCGCTGAAGAAGGGCGTCCGCGGCGCGACGTAGTAGACGGCGATCCACAGGATGCCGATGATCCACGCCGCAACCATGGTGGGCGCCAGCCAGCGCGGGCTGACCTTTACCTGCTGCGACCTCTGCGGCGGGGTGTAGACCGCCTTCTTGCGAGCCTTGGACTTGGGCACTGATAACTCCTGCTGAGGGCCTGGGCATCCGGATCGTCCGCAGGCTCTACGTTAAGCGTAGTTGAAGGTCCCAAGGATAGCCGCCACGCGCAGGATATGGCGATCCCGGGCTGTCGCATCTTGCCGGGATAAAGTCAGCGAATGCGGACCATGCTCCGGGCCTTGGGGGAGACGAGCATCACCGCGGGCCTGATCCTTATGTTGTTCTGCGCGTACCTGCTCTGGGGTACCGGCGTGTACACCGAGCAAGAGCAGGAGCGCCTCCAGCGCGAACTGACAGTGACAGAAGAAAGCAAACCGGATACGAAGCAGCCGCGGACGGTCGTGCCGGGCTCGGCCGTCGCCGTGCTGCGCATTCCCAAGCTGGGGCCTGGCTACAAGTACGCCGTGGTCGAAGGCGTGGGCACCGAGGACCTCAAGAAGGGGCCGGGGCACTATCCCGGCAGCGCGATGCCCGGCCAGGTCGGCAATTTCGCGCTGGCCGGTCACCGCACCACGTACTCGGCCCCGTTCAACAAGATCGACAATCTCGACCGCAACGACGAGATCATCGTGGAGGCCCGCGAGGCCCGCTACACGTACTGGGTGACGGCGCACGACGTCGTCCTGCCCACCGCGATCGACGAGTTCGCACCCGTGCCCGGCAAGCCGGACGCGCGTCCCGTCCGGGCCTTCATCACGCTGTCCACCTGCCATCCCGAATACTCGGCCGCCCAGCGCTACATCGTGCGCGGGGTGCTCAAGTCGATCGAGCCGAGGGAGGAGTGACATGTACGTCTGGCTCTGGCGCAAGCTGCCCGGCCCTGCGACGGTCAAGGCGCTGACGGCCGCCGTGCTGGTCGCTGCCATGGTGGCCGTACTGTGGTATGTCGTGTTCCCGCTACTCGAGCCCTTGGTGGCGCTTGACGAGGTGACCGTAAGCAGATGAGCCGCGTGCTGGTCGTGGACAACCACGACAGCTTCGTCCACACCATCGTGCAGTACCTGCGCGAGTTGGGCGCCGACTGCGACGTGCGCCCGCGTGACGACGTACGCGTGAGCGACGCCGACGGCTTCGACGGCGTGCTCATCAGCCCCGGTCCCGGCACGCCAGAGGCGGCCGGCGTGAGCGTGCCCCTGGTCCACCACGCCGCCGCGAGCCGCCGGCCGCTGCTCGGCGTCTGCCTCGGCCACCAGGCCATCGCCGTCGCGTACGGCGCCACCGTGTCCCGGGCGCCCGAGCTCGTCCACGGCATGACCAGCGCCGTCGCCCACGATGGCAAGGGCGTGTTCGAGACGCTGCCCTCGCCCGTGCGGATGACCCGCTACCACTCCCTCGCCGTGCTGCCCGAGACCGTCCCCCAGGTGCTCGACGTGACCGCCCGCACCGAGGACGGCGTCATCATGGGCCTGCGCCACCGTGAGGCGCCCATCGAGGGCATCCAGTTCCACCCCGAGTCCGTGCTGTCGGAGCACGGCCACCGGCTGCTCCAGAATTGGCTGCGCGCAATCGTGTAACGAACGTCTTGGGCCGAGCGACTACCAAGTGAGCGTCCCCGCCGTTGCCCCCGAGCGGCGGGGGCGTTTTGCGTCGGCGACAAAAGGGCCACCCCGGAAGGGGCGGCCCTTTTTGCTGCCTCGGTCAGCCTCCGAGACCGTCGTCGATCGGGCTGTCCTCCGTCGGGGTGTCCTCGGTCGGGACGTCCGTCTGGTCGTCCGTGGGAATATCCGTCGGCTGGTCGTCGGTGGGCGGCTGCTGCGTGTTCAGGTCGGGGCCGATGGAGACCACGATCGTGATCGTCGTGCCCGGCGGCAGCTTGGTGCCCTCACCCGGGTTCTGCTGGATGACCGTGCCCTCGGTCTGATCGCTCGGCTGCTCCGAGACCCTGACCTTGAAGCCGGCGGCCCTGAGCTGGGCCGTCGCGTCCTCGGCAGTGAGCTCGATCACACGGGGCACCTCGCTGAGATCCTTGGGCACGAAGAGGGTGACCGTGCCGCCCTTCTCGAGCTCCTCGCCGGCCTTGGGCTCGGTGTCGATGACCGTGCCCTGCTTCTTCGTGGAGTTCTTGGTCTTGACCGTGCCGAGCAGCCCGGCCTTGTCCAGCATGTCCATGGCCTCTGCCTGCGTCACGCCGATGAGGCCATCGGGCACCTTGACCTTCGCCGGGCCCTTCGACACGACGAGCTTGACGGCGGAGCCCTTGTCGACCTTGGTGCCCTCGGGCGGATCCGTCTTGATCACGCTGCCCTTGTCGACGTCGTCGCTGTTTTCCTGCACGACCTCGACCTTGAACCCGAGCGTGGTGAGCTGCTGCTCCGCGAACTTCCGCTCCTGGCTGGCCAGCGACGGGATCGCGATCTGCGTGTCGGACGGCGTGCCCTTGGAGCTGAACACCACGTAGCCGACCGTGATGAAGGCGCCGATGATCAGCAGCGGGATGACGATCCACAACGCGGTCTTGAGTGCGTTGTTGCCGCCTCCGCCGCTCGCCCGGCGCCGCCCGCCGCGCCCGCCGCCGCCGTCGTCATCGCCGTACTCGTACGGGGGGACCGCGGTGGTGCGCTGAGTGGCCGGGCCCTGCCCCGTCTGGGTCGCCGACATCATGCGCGTGCCCTGGGCGTTGTGGTTGGCGGTCATCGCCATCGTCTGGGCGTCGGTCGGCATCCCGGACATCGCCCGCTGGATGTCGGCCCGCATCTCGCCCGCGCTCTGGTAGCGGTGGGCCGGGTCCTTGGCCATGGCCTTGAGCACGATCGCGTCGGCCCACTGCGGGATCTCGCGGTCGATCTGCGACGGCGGGATCGGCTCCTCGCGCACGTGCTGGTAGGCGATCGCCACGGGGGAGTCGCCGGTGAACGGCGGCTGCCCGGTCAGCAGCTCGTAGAGCACGCAGCCGGTGGAGTAGATGTCGCTGCGCGCGTCGACCCGCTCGCCTCGCGCCTGCTCCGGCGACAGGTACTGGGCAGTGCCGATCACCTGCGCCGTCTGCGTCATCGTGGCCGCGGAGTCGGCCATCGCGCGCGCGATGCCGAAGTCCATCACCTTGACGTCGCCCGCCCGCGTGATCATCACGTTGGCCGGCTTGATGTCGCGGTGCACGATGCCGCCACGGTGGCTGTAGTCGAGCGCCCGCAGGATCCCGTCGACCAGCTCGACCGCGCGCTCCGGCAGCAGTCGCCGGTCCTGGCGCAGCAGGTCGCGCAGAGTCCGGCCGTCGACGTACTCCATCACGATGTACGGCACGGGCGTGCCGTCCGTGACGTCTTCGCCGGTGTCGTAGACCGCGACCACGGCCGGGTGGTTGAGCGACGCCGCAGACTGTGCCTCGCGGCGGAACCGGGCCTGGAAGGTGTGGTCTCGCGCCAGGTCGGACCGGAGGGTCTTGATCGCGACTATGCGGTCCAGCCGGATGTCTCGGGCACGATACACCTCGGCCATGCCGCCGCGCCCGACGACACCGTCGAGCTCGTAGCGACCTCCGAGTAGCCGAGGCTGAGTCATTTCCTGCACTGTCCCTTACCGTTCATCTTGGGTACCGGCCTGCTCGGGGGGCCGCCGGTGTCCATCATCGACCCCATAGCGCATCACGTCTCCTCCTTGGTCGGGTTTGTAGCACCCGGTTCCGGCGAGGCGGTGGGTGTCGGCGTCTTCTTGGTGGTGGTGGGCGTCGGGGTCGGTGTGGGCGTAGGGGTTCGGGTGGTCGGGGTCGGTTTCGGTGTCGGCTTCTTGGTGGGAGTTGCTGACTTGCTTACCGTAGCTGACCGCGAGGGTATAGGCCTCGGTGACTTCACCGGAACCACAGGAGGCCGTCTGGTGCGTTTCTTCTTCGGCGTGGGCGACGGCTGCTCCGACGTCTGCGTGGCCGACCTGGTCGGGTCGGCCACGTCCGGCGGCGGCTCCGCGGGCGGGGTGCTGGCGAACGTGATGGCGGTCAACCCCACCGCGGCCGCGCAGCCCGCCGCGGCGACCAGGGCGAACGCCCTCTTGTGACGCCTTCCCCCGGCCGTCTCCTGCAGCGTGGTGGCCGGGTCGAGGTGGTCGGTCTCCTGCTGGTCCTCCGGCATCGGCTCGCGTACGCGGAAGCCGCCCGGGTCGGTGAGCATGCTGAGATCGGCGCCCGGCGCGGCGCTGGCCAGCGACTCGCGCACCACGTAGGCCCGGTCGGCCACCTCCAGCGCCGAGGCAGGACGCCGTGCGGGGTCCTTGGCCAGCAGCGCCATGACCAGCTCGCGCACCGGCGTGGGAACGTCCACGCCGAGCGGCGGCGGCAGCTCGTTGAGGTGCAGCAGCGCGATCGCCACCTGGCTGTCGGCCTGGAACGGTGCACGCCCGGCCAGGCACTCGTAGGCCACCACGCCCAGCGAGTAGAGGTCGGTCGCGGGCGTGAGCGTGAACCCCTGGGCCTGCTCGGGGCTGACGTACTGGGCCGTGCCCAGCACGGTGCCCGTCTGCGTGACCGGCGCGGCCTCCAGGGCCCTGGCGATGCCGAAGTCCGTGACCTTGATGGCCCCTTCGGAGGTGACCAGCAGGTTGCCCGGCTTGATGTCGCGGTGGATGATCCCGGCGGAGTGCGCGACGTGCAGCGCCTTGGCCGTCTGGTGCACCACGTCGAGCGTCACCTCTGGGCCGATGGCGCCGTTGCGGGCCAGGATGGCCGACAGCGGCTCCCCGTGCACCAGCTCCATCACGAGGTAGGCCAGGTCGCTCTGCTCGCCGTAGTCGAAGATCTGCGCCACGCCCGGGTCGGCCAGGGCCGCGGTCAGCCGCGCCTCGTTCCTGAACCGCTCACGGAAGGTGGGGTCCGCGTAGATGTGGCTACGCAGGATCTTCACCGCCACCTCGCGCCCGAGCAGCTCGTCACGGGCACGCCAAACCTCTCCCATACCGCCTGCGGCGATGCGGGAGAGCAGGAGGTAGCGGTTACGGAGCCGCATGGCCCGGCAGGTTACCGTCGCTCATTTGTTCAGCACCGCCTCCAGCACGGCCTTTGCGATCGGCGCGGCGGTGTGGCCGCCGGTCGCCTCCGCGCCGACGTTGGCCGCTCCGGACTCGACGATGACCGCGAGGGCCACCTTCGGGTCGTTGGCAGGCGCGAAGGAGATGAACCAGGCGTGCGGCGGCTGGTTGTCGCTAGTCTCCGCGGTGCCTGTCTTGCCCGCTACTTGGACGCCTGAGATCTGCGCCAGGTTGGCGGTGCCGTTCTGGACGACGCTGACCATCATCTCACGCAGCTTGCCCGCCGTCTCGGAGCTGACCGCTTCCGACAGCTCAGAGGGGTCGGCCTCGTCCACCGTGTCGCCCTTGGAGTCGGTGATCTTGTTGACCAGGTACGGCTTCATCACCTTGCCGTCGTTGGCGATGCCCGCTGCGATCATCGCCATCTGCAGCGGCGTCATCCGGTTGTTGCGCTGCCCGATGGAGGCCATCGCCAGGGCGGCCTTGTCCTCCTCCTTGCCGAAGTCGCTCCCGGCCACGGACATCGGCACGGCCAGCGGCTCGCCCATGCCGAACTTCTCGGTCTGCTCCTTCATCTTGTCGTAGCCCAGGTCCATGCCCATCTTGCCGAACGGCGTGTTGCAGGACTTCTCCAGCGCGAACGTCAGCGTGACCGAGCCGGAGCCGCAGGCGGCGCCGCCGTAGTTGGGCAGGCTGATGGTCGTGCCGGGCAGGGGCAGCCGCTGCGGCGCGGGCACGGTGGTCTGCGGACCGCGGGAGTCGTCGTCCTCGAGGTAGGCCGCCATCGTCACGACCTTGAACGTCGAGCCGGGCGGGTAGGTCTGGTCGATCGTCCGGTTGAGCAGCGGCTGGCTCTTGTCCTTGGCGAGCTCGTCGTAGCGCGGGAAGACCTTGCCCTTGTCGGTTCCGGACAGCTCGGTGGGGTCGTAGGTGGGCAGCGAGACCATCGCGAGGATCGCCCCGGTCTTCGGGTCGAGCGCCACGAGGGCGCCGCGCTTGCCGCTCTGCCGCAGCGCGTCGTAGGCCGCCTTCTGGGCCTTGGGGTTGATCGTGAGATCGACGTTGGCGCCCTTGGTCGGCTCACCGGTGAACAGGTCGATGCTCCGCCGCAGCAGCAGGTCGGGGCTGGACCCGTCGAGCAGCGGGTTCTCCGACTTCTCGATCGCGCTCACGCTCTCGGGCGAGAAGAAGCCGGTGACGTGCGCGTAGAGCTTGGCCTCCGGGTACTCCCTGACGAACCTGAACCGGGGGTCCTTGGTCTCGACGGACTGCGCGAGCACCTTGCCGCCCGCAGTGATGCGGCCGCGCTCGATGGCGTAGCGCTCGTAGTAGTTGCGGGTGTTGCGAGCGTCCGTGCTCAGCTCCTCCGCCCGCACGGCCTGCAGGTAGTTCACGTTGATCATCAGGAGCGCGAACATGGCCAGGCAGGCCACGGCCACGCGCTTCAGAGGGCTGTTCATCGCTGAAACACCTGCGTCAGTCCTTCGTTCTGGATCGCCTGGGGCGGGGGCCGCCGCGCCGCATCCGACATGCGTACCAATAGCGCGATAAGGATCCAGTTAGCCAGCAACGCCGAGCCACCCTGGGACATGAACGGGGTGACCAGGCCGGTCAGCGGGATGAGGTTGGTCACACCGCCGACGATGATGAAGACCTGCCAGGCCAGGATGAACGACAGGCCGCCCGCCAGGAGCTTGGAGAACGGGTCGCGGGCCGCGAGCGAGGTGCGCAGGCCGCGCTCGACCAGCAGGGCGTAGATCATGAGCAGCGCCATCAGCCCCGTCAGGCCGAGCTCCTCACCCGTCGCGCTGAAGATGAAGTCGGAGAAGGCCAGCGGGATCAGGTCGGGGTGGCCCTGGCCCAGACCGGTGCCGAGGATGCGGCCCGCGCCCAGCCCGAACAGGCCCTGCATGATCTGGAAGCTGCCGCCGTAGGTGCGGTCGTAGTACGTCGGGTCGCTCGGGTTGAGCCAGACGGCGAACCGGTCACCCACGTGGCTGAAGATCTGCCCGGCCAGGAACGCGCCGCCGACGAACAGCAGGATGCCGATCAGCACCCATGACGTGCGCTGCGTGGCGACGTACAGCATGACCACGAAGGCGCCGAACAGCAGCAGCGAGGAGCCCAGGTCCTTCTGCAGGACGAGCACGCCGATGGCGACCGCCCAGGTGATGAGCACCGGGCCGAGGTCGCGGGCCCTGGGCAGGTCGATGAAGAGCAGCCGCCGCCCGGCCAGCGCCAGCACGTCGCGCTTGGCCACCAGGTAGCCGGCGAAGAAGACGACCAGCGCGATCTTGGCGAACTCCGCCGGCTGGATGGAGGCGGCGCCGAACCCGATCCAGATGCGCGCGCCGTTGATCTCCTTGCCCAGCACGGGCGTCATCGGCGAGATGAGCAGGACCACGCCGATCAGCCCCGCCGTGTACGTCAGCCGCTGCAGCATGCGATGGTCGCGCAGCACGAGCAGCGTCACGGCGAACAGCACGACGCCCGCGGCGGTCATGATGATCTGGGTGTTCGTGGAGGCGCCAGCCTGCATCTTCGAGCCGGAGTTCTCCAGCCGGTAGATCATCACCAGGCCGAGGCCGTTGATCAACGTCACCAGCGGCAGAATCAGGGGATCCGCCCAGGGGGCGAACCTGGCCAGCACGAGATAGGCGGCCAGCATCAGCCCGCCCAGCCCCAGGCCGTACGTCAGCATTCCCGCGGGGACCGCGCCGGTCATCGCCAGGCCCACGTTGGCGTAGGCCCCCATGACGATGAGCACCGCGAGCGCGAGCATGACCAGCTGGGCCATGCGGCGCTTGGCCGGCATCGGGGCGGGGGAGAGTGCGACTTCGCTCATTTACCGTTGCTTCGTCCTGGTCGCGCTCGCGGATGGCGTGGGCGACGCGGTGGCGGTCGTAGCGGGGGTGTCGCTGCTCTTCTGGTCCGCGGAGAACTTCAAAGCGTTGATCTTCGTCATGCCCTCGTCGACGGTGGTGACCGGAATGCCGCTCTTGATCGCCGCCTGGTCGGCCTCGGACAGCTGGGAGAGCTGCCGGCCTGTGGGCTTGGAGACCTTGAAGAGCTGGAACGGGCCCAGCTCCTTCTGGACCCCCTGGAACACGACCACTTCGTCGCCCCTAGCCCCGACGAAGAACTGGTCCTGGGTCCACTGGTAGCCGAAGTAGCCGCCGACGCCGACGGCGACCACGCCTACGCCCAGCACGGTGACCAGCACGGGCCACAGACGACGCCGCCTGCGCCGGGGCGCCTCGGCGACCGGCTCATCGAAGTCGTCGTCGGTGAGCACCGGCTGGGGTGCGGTCACCGCGCTGGCTCGCCCCGGCTGGGTCTCCTGCGGGTTTCCGTGCAGCCGGTTCATGCCCGCGGCGCCGACGACGGCGGCCTCGGCGGCCACCTGCTGCCCGTCGGCGAGGTCCACCACGTCGGCCAGCACGCATGTGATGTTGTCGGGCCCGCCTCCCCTGTTGGCCAGGTCGATGAGCTGGCGCACGACCTCTTCCGGGTCGTCGATGTTGGTGAGCGTGGCGTGCAGCGTCTCCGCGCTCACCACACCGGACAACCCGTCGGAGCACAGCAGGTAGCGGTCGCCCACCTGTGCCTCGCGGAGCGTGAGGTCGGGATCGACCTCGCCGCTGCCGTCGAGCGCCCGCAGCAGGATCGAGCGCTGCGGATGCGTGGCGGCCTCTTCCGGCGTGATGCGCCCGTCGTCGACGAGCTGCTGCACCAGCGTGTGGTCATGGGTGATCTGGTAGAGCTCCCCGCGTCTGAGCAGGTAGGCGCGCGAGTCGCCGACATGCACCAGAGCGACCTGGGTGCCGTGCCAGAGCATGGCCGTGAGAGTCGTGCCCATGCCTTTGAGGCTGGGATCCCGCCCCACCATTTCGTGCAGCCGGCGGTTGGCGTCGCGTACCGCTGCCTCGATGGCGTTGAGCAGGTCACCCCCCTGTTGGGCCTCTTCCAGAGAGGCCATGGCGGCGATGGCGACTGAGCTCGCCACCTCGCCGTGTGCGTGCCCGCCCATGCCGTCGGCGACGGCGAGCAGGCGGCCGCTAGCGTACGCCGAGTCCTCGTTTCCTTCGCGGAGGAGGCCGACGTCCGAGCGGGCGGCGTAGCGGAGTGCGATGGTCATTTGCGCAATTCAATGACTGTCTTGCCGACGCGGATCGGAACACCGAGCGGCACCGGGGTCGGACGGGTGACTTTCGAGCGGTCGAGATACGTGCCGTTGGTCGAACCGAGATCTTCCACGATCCACTGACCGTCCTGGGGGGAGAGCCGGGCGTGCAGGCTGGAAGCGTAGTCGTCCGTCACAACCAGCGTGGCGTCATTGGCCCGGCCAATGGTGATGGGCGTCTCCGTCAGGTTGATGGTGGTGCCTTGCAGCGGGCCACCGGTAACGATGAGCTGGCGTGGCTCGCCCTTTTTGCTCTTGGGCTTCGCCACGGGTTTGGCGGGTTTCACGTTACGTGGGCCCGCGGGAGCCGTGCGTGAACCGAACAAGTCAGTCCGGATCACGCCGACTGCGGCAATGACGAAGAACCACAGCACCGCCAGGAAGGCGAGCCGGATCAGCAGCAGCGTGAGCTCGGACATGGACCGTTTGTCTACCCCTAATCGCGCCGGAACACCAGAGTCGTACGCCCCAGCGTCACTCGCGTGCCGTTCTGGAGCTCGATCCTGCGTACCGGCTGGCCGTTGACGAAAGTGCCGTTCGTCGATCCCAGATCGACGAGGGCCACGAGCTGGCCCTCGACGCGCAGCTCCGCGTGGTGCCGCGAAACGCCCGGGTCGACGAGACGAAGATCGCAGTCGGTGCCCCTGCCGAGCAAGGTCACCTGAGTGGTGAGCTCGTAGGAACGGTCGCCCTGCGGGTCGTCCTGAGTGGAGACGAGCAGCCTGGGCCGCCCGTTGAACGCGTGCGGCCGGGACGGAGGCAGGTCGCTCGCCGGCTGGCGAATCTCGTCCTGCTCGACCGTCGCGCCGCGAATGACGCCGGACCTGATGCGGAACAGGCCCACAGCCAGGTCGCCGGCGGTCTCGAAGCGGACCCGGACCGGTCCCACAAAGGAGTAGCCCTGCTCCTTGGCGTACTCCCTGGCGAGGTTGGCCAGCTCGTGGCTGATGCTGTCGGCGTAGACCTCAAGCCGTTCGCTGTCGGTCGTGGAAAGCTCAACCACGAAGTCGTTGGGCACGAGCGTGCGACCCTGAGCGACGATCGCCGCACGCTCATCCATCTCCCGCTGAACCGCGCTGGCGACCTCGACCGGCTGAAGGTCAGATTTGAACGCCCGTGCAAAGGCCCCCTCAACCAAGCCTTCGAGCCTCCTCTCGAAGCGCTGAAGGACTCCCACCGGGTACCTCCCTTCCTCCGTGCATATGATCGCGGCCCCAGACGCGTCCGGCGCCCGGTTTCCGCTCGTTCCCACGTCACGGCGTCCCTGGCGCTCGTCGGCTGTCGCGCCCAGCTCCTCCGCTCCCGTGTCTTATGCGATCGTATCCGGGTTCAGTACCACTGGCTGTTCCGTGCTAGTGTTCTTTCCGCACCCACAAGGGCGGGTGGCGGAACGGCAGACGCGCACGGTTCAGGTCCGTGTGTCCGAAAGGACGTGAGGGTTCAAATCCCTCCTCGCCCACTCGGTGACTGGGGATCCTTGGTCGCCATCCCTTCCGGGATGGCTCCCTCGGGTCCCCTCGTCGTTTCTTCCGGGGGATAACCCCCGGACCCCCAGCGTTTTCCGGGGGAGTCCCCCCGGGACCCCCCTTCCCGGGAGAGGTCTCCCGGGCCCTCCATATGGCTGCGGGCCGTATTCATGGCAGACCCACACTGGCGAAGTGTTTGCTGGATCGCAAGGGGTCGATGCTGTGTGATTTAGGTCACAGCTAGGGTTCTGGTGTCCAGGAGTTCGCCCAGCAGGTCTGTGAGGGTGACCATTCCGAT
Source organism: Nonomuraea sp. NPDC049400 (assembly GCF_044466425.1). NCBI lineage: Bacteria > Bacillati > Actinomycetota > Actinomycetes > Streptosporangiales > Streptosporangiaceae > Nonomuraea > Nonomuraea sp. NPDC049400. The sequence continues at coordinate 199,756 of NZ_JBITMP010000013.1, read as the reverse complement.
CACTTCTCCTGGCTGGTTTGTTACCAGGGCCAGGTGGGCTCTTGCCTCCTGGAGGGTCGTTACCGCTTCTGGGACCTGGGTTACGCAGGGGAGTTTTGGTGCTGGTCTGGTTAGGTCCTGCGCTTTGCTTGAGGGGTGTAGGAGGGCGTCTCGGGCGTGTAGGGCGCCCTGCACGTTGTCTGCGGTGCCTACCAGGAGGCGGAGGTGGCCGCTCTTGGCGGCCGTCTCTTTGATTTCTGCGGCGGTTGCCGACGGGGGCACCATTACCGCCTTGTTGATGGGGACCATCAGGCGTTCTATGCCCTCGTCGTCCAGTCTCAGGGCGCGGGTCAGGAGGTCGTGTTCCTCTCTGTCCAGGAGGCCCATCCTGCCTGACTCGCCTACCAGCATGGCCAGTTGGCGGGGGGTTCTGGTTGTTGCGAGTTCGTCTCTTGGTTGGACTCCGAACAGGCGGAGGATGAGGTTTGTCACGCCGTTGAGAGTTGAGAGCAGTGGGCGCATCAGCCAGGTGAACGCGCGGAACGGGAGCGTGAGGAGGAGGACCGAGCGCTCTGGGTGCGTCAGCGCCCAGGACTTGGGGGCCATTTCGCCTATCACCATGTGGAGGAAGGTCACCAGGGCCAGGGCGATTGTCAGTGCTATGGGGAGGCGTAGGGCTTCTGGGACGCCTACGGCGGCGAAGATTGGCTCCAGGGCGTGTTCTATTGCTGGTTCCGTTACCTGGCCCAGGCCCAGTGTGCACAGGGTGATGCCCAGTTGGGCGCCGGCGAGCATGAGGGAGAGCTGTTTGCCGCCGCCTATGGCCGACCTCGCCGTCAGCCTTATCAGGCGGTTGTTGTTGCGGGAGGCGATCTCCTCCAGGCGGTGGCGTCTCGAGGAGACGAAGGCGAACTCCGCGGCCACGAACAACGCGTTGAAGGCCAGCAGCGCCAGGCTGAGAATGAGCAGGGTCATCGTGCCGCCTCCGCGTGCTTGACCGGCGACAGGCGGACCCACTCGGGCACCCTGCGGTTGAGGGAGATCACTGTCAGCTCTACCAGGTGTTCCGGTTCCTGCTCCGCGAACGGGTCGGTGTCCTGCTCGATCGGGACCGTCACCGTGTCGCCCTCCTCGGGCATCCTGCCGAGCCTCGCGAGGACCAGGCCCGCGAGCGTGTCGTAGTCGTCGCTCTCCGGGAGTGCCACGCCGGTGGCCCGCTCCACCTCGTCCAGCCTGAGCGTGCCAGGGACCTCCCAGACGCCGTCCGGCTGCTCGACCGCGCCGACCGGCTCCGGGTCGTTCTCGTCGACCAGCTCGCCGACCAGCTCCTCCGCCAGGTCCTCCACCGTGATCACGCCGGCCAGGCCGCCGTACTCGTCGATGACGCAGGCGATGTCGTCCTTGGCCGCGCGCATCCTGTCCAGGACCGCCGGTATCGGCACCGAGTCGGGGATGAGCAGGGCCGGCCGGGTGATGTCTGCGATCTGGCCCTCGTCGAGGCCCGAGGAGAGGAGTTCGCGTACGCCTGTCACGCCTGCCACGTCGCCGTCCTCGTTGAGTACGGGGTAGCGGGAGTGGCCGCACTTGCGCATGATCTCGATGAGGTCCTCGATCGTCTGGTCGTCGCGTAGCACCACCACGCGGGGGCGGGGGACCATGATTTCCTCCGCGGTCCTGTCGCCGAACTCCAGGGCCCGTTCCAGGAGGTCTGAGAGCCTGGGCGGCAGTTCGCCGGCCCTGGTGGACTCCTCGATGATGCGGGAGAGCTCCTCCGGCGTCGCGCCGTGCTCCACTTCCTCGACCGGCTCGATGCCCACGCGCCGGAGCAGGCCGGTCGCCGCGGAGTCGAACAGCTTGACCACCGGGCCCACCACGGCCAGATAGACCAGCGTCGAGCTCGCCAGGAACTTGGCCACCGGCTCCGGCCTGGCGATGCCGAGGTTCTTCGGCGCCAGCTCGCCCAGGACCATCTGGACGACAGTCGCCACGAAGACTCCGATGGCGACCGAGAGGCCGGTGATCATGGTGTCGGCCATACCGGTGTCCGCCAGCCAGGGCCGTACGATCGTGGCGATGGCGGGCTCGGCCAGGAAGCCGACCAGCAGCGCCGTGACGGTGATGCCGAGCTGGGCGCCGGAGAGCATGAAGGAGAGGCGGGACGTGACCTGGAGCGCCTTTTCAGCGGCTTGGTCGCCCGCGGCAGCCTGCTCGCGCAGGAGCCCGCGGTCGGCGGCTACGAAGGCGAACTCCTGAGCGACGAAGTAGCCGGTCGCCGCCGTGAGGAGGAGGAGGGCCAGGAGGCCCAGATAGGCGCTCACCATGGTGAGCTCTCAGAGGAACCCGTGCCACAGCACGGGCGAAGACTCCATGGGTCCGGAGCGGACACGATCATCCCTTCGATAGAGGTCGTCCATAACCGTAACGATGCTGTTGGCGTCTATGTTTCCGGAGTGACTCTTCGCGGGTTCCGCGTACTTTTACGTGGGAAAACCTTGGCGGAAAGTCTTCACTGCTGCGGGGTTCGACGTAGCGTCTATGACAAACCGAAGGGAAGTAGGCGAAGTGTCTGAGGACGACCGGACGCGGGCCATGCGGTCACCAGGCGACGGCCGCCCGCTGCCACCCAAGCCAAATGACGGCCTGCGCTCAGGCGGTGCGCCGGCCCACGAGGCCCCGTTCGGGGGGCCGGGCGCGCGCACGCACAAGCTGCCGGCGGCCTCGCAGATTCCCGAGCCAGGCTCCTCCTCGAATGAGCAGCCCAGGGCCGGCTCGCGCGTGTACGGCAGGGCGCGTTCCGGCAACAGTCCGGTCCGGCCGCTGCGCTCGAAGGGCGGCGAGCCGTCCGGGCCCAGGAGAGCGCGCGGGCGGTTGTCCGGCAAGACCATCCTGAAGATCGTGGCCGGGGTGCTGGTCGTCCTGCTCGTGGCGGCCGTCGGCCTGTTCTTCTGGATCAACTCCCGGATCGTGGGCATCGAGGGCGTGCTCGACGACTACCCGGGCCGTGTCGCCGACACTCCCGGCACCAACTGGCTGCTCGTCGGCTCCGACAGCCGCAAGGGCCTGTCGGCCGCCCAGCGGAAGAAGCTGGCCACGGGCAGGGCCGTCGGGCAGCGTACGGACTCGATGATGCTGCTGCACATTCCCGACACCGGTGACAAGCCGACGCTGGTCAGCCTGCCGCGCGACTCGGCGGTCACCATCCCCGGCAAGGGGCGCGACAAGCTCAACGCCGCCTACAACGGCGGGCCGCAACTGCTGGTCCGCACCGTGGAGACGGTCACCGGGGTGCGGATCGACCACTACATGGAGATCGGGTTCGCCGGGTTCGTGAGCATCGTGGACGCCATCGGCGGGGTCGAGATCAACGTACGGGCCGCCGTGGACGACCCGAAGGCGGGGCTCAAACTGAAGAAGGGCACGCAGGTGCTCAACGGCGCCCAGGCACTCGGATACGTGCGGACCCGCAAGGGTGGCGCGCTGCCCGACTTCGAGCGGACCAAGCGGCAGCGGCAGTTCCTGGGCGCGGTCGTGAAGAAGGCGGCCAGTCCCGGGGTGCTGATCAACCCGTTCACGTCGATCCCGCTGGCGATGAGCGCCACCGACGCGGTCACGGTCGACGACGGGACGGGGGCGTTCGACATGCTGTCGCTGGGGCTGGCGATGGGCGACAGCCCCGTGACGACGGTGGTGCCGTTCGGCGGGAACGAGGCCGTGCCCAGCGGCGGCACGGCGGTCAAGTGGGACCGCGTCAAGGCTCTGGCCCTCTTCGACGCGCTGAAGAACGACAAGCCGGTTCCCCAGGACATCATCGACAACAAGTGAGCGGTGTTTTCGGCCTTTGGCGGCCCGCCGGTGTCTCGGCGGGCCGCCGTGTTCTCTCAGCCGGAGAGCAAGCCTGTGGTGGTGGTCGTGGTGGTGATGATGACGACGTTCGCGGCGGCCATCGCGGCTGCCTGGACGCCGGCGATCGTCTTGGCGACCGCGTCAACGGCCCAGGCGCCCTCCATGACTTCGGCGACGCGTTGTTCGCTGCCCTCGGGGAAGACCTCGCGGTCGAGCTTGGCCGCGTGCACGATCGCGATCAGGGCGGCTGTGCGGGCGTCCGGGTCCGCGCCCGTCAGGACGCCGTGCACCCGATCCCTGACCTCCCCCTCCACGCTCGGGTCGGCCTCGGGCCAGCGCATCGTGGTGAAGATGATCATTCGCTTGGCCCGCTGCTCCGACAGCACGCCCGACTCCGCCAGCCTGGAGAGCAGGCGCTGGCGCAACTCGGCCGAACGCAGCTGCTTGATCCACCAGACCGGCTTCTGCTCCGTGCTCTCCGAGGCGATGCGGGCGAGCGCGGCGTCCAGCTCGGCGTCGCCGAGCGGGGACGCGTCCTTGAGCGTCACCTTCTCGTCCGAGACCTCCACCCGTTCGCGGATGGCGAGTTCGGCGAGGATGGCGCCGGCGAGCGCGGGGTCCAGCTGGGGCCAGCTGATCAGTGGCATGCCGTCTTCGCTGTAGGCGAGCAGGAGGACTTCCTCAGCGATCGTCACAGTCATGCTTCGACACTAACCTCCCAACCATGACCATCTCGGAGAAGCTGCACGCCATCGGCCGCCCGCTGCTCAAGGCGCAGCTCGAGCACCCCACCGTGGCCGGCATCGGGCGTGGCGACCTGCCCGAGCCGGTGTTCAGGTCGTGGCTGGAGCAGGACTACCTGTTCCTGCTCGACTACGTACGGGTCTTCGCGCGGCTGGCCTGGCAGGCTCCCGCCGGGCATCTGGGTGACCTGGTGGACCTGGCGCACACCACGTACCACGACGAGCTGAGCCTGCACAGGTCGATGTCGGCGGAGTTCGGGGCCGATCTGGAGGGGGCGGTGAAGGGGCCGGCGTGCGCGGCGTACACGGCGTTCCTGCTGGAGTCGGCGGCGTCGTACGGGGAGGGGCTGGCCGCGCTTTATCCGTGTATGTGGGGCTATTCGAGTCTTGGGCGGATATTGGCGGAGAATCCGCCTGCTGAGCCGAGATATCGGGCGTGGGTGGACACGTACGCGGATCCAGGGTTCGAGGCGCTGACCGTGCGCATCGCGCAGATGATCGACGAGGCGGGACCGGATCCGGCGCGGGCGGAAGCGCTGTTCGCCGAGGGCATGGCGCACGAGCTGGCCTTCTGGGACGTGCCGTAGTCGTCTTCGTCTGACACGGTTTCCACAGGCTGTGGACGGCTCGGTGTGCGCCGTACCCTGGTGGCATGCCGGAACTTCCCGAAGTGGAGTCTCTCGCCCACTTCCTGCGCGAGCGGGCGGTGGGTCGTACGGTCCTGGGGGTCGACGTGGTGGCCATCCAGGCGCTCAAGACGTTCGACCCGCCCGTGACCGCGTTGGGCGGGCTGACCGTCACCAGCGTGTCGAGGCACGGCAAGTTCCTCGACCTCGACTGCGACGGCCTGCACCTGGTCATCCATCTGGCCAGAGCGGGGTGGCTGCGCTGGCGCGACGACCTCTCGGGCGCCAAGCCCGTACGCCCCGGCAAGGGGCCGCTCGCGGTACGGGTCCGGCTGGCGCCCGACGAGGAGGGGCTGGCGCCCGGGTTCGAGCTGACGGAGGCGGGGACGCAGAAGCGTCTCGCCGTCTATGTCACGAAAAATCCGGAAGACATCCCCGGCGTCGCCTCCCTCGGTCCCGACCCCCTCGACGAGTCCTTCACCGTGGACGCGCTCAAGCGCATCGTGGGCGGCAACCGCACCCAGATCAAGGGGCTGCTGCGCGACCAGAAGGTCATCGCGGGCATCGGGAACGCGTACTCGGACGAGGTGCTGCACGCGGCCAGGATGTCCCCGTTCAAGATCGCGTCGTCGTTGACGGACGCGCAGATCGCCGACCTGCACGAGGCCATCGTCACCACATTGAGGGAGGCGGTGGAGCGGGCGCACGGGCTGGCGGCCAAGGACCTCAAGGCCGAGAAGAAGTCCGGGCTGCGCGTCCACAACAGGACGGGGCAGCCGTGCGACGTGTGCGGCGACACGATCCGCGAGGTGTCCTTCGCCGACTCGTCCCTGCAGTACTGCCCCACCTGCCAGACCGGCGGCAAGCCCCTCGCCGATCGGCGCCTGTCCCGGCTGCTCAAATGACCCGTTGCGCGGGTGCTCAGGCGCCGATCGGCACCCGGTCCGCCTCCCGGGTCCCCGTGCGCCTGCGCAGGCCGATCGCCGCCACCACCGCGCCCAGCAGGGTGGCCGTCACCGGGACCGCCAGGGCCGTGCGCAGCGCCGTGAGGCCGGCCTCCGCCGTGGTCCCGTCGCCCAGGGCCGCCACGTTGACCGCCGTGACCATCGACAGTCCCAGGGCCGCGCCGAACTGGAACGACGTGTTGATGAGACCGCTCGCCAGCCCCTGCTCCTCCGCCGCGATGCCGTCCGTAGCCACGATCGTGAGCGGGCCGTAGACGAAGGCGAACATCAGGCCGATCAGCAGCATCGAGGGCAGCATGGCCGCGTACGTCCAGTCGAGCCCCACCCCGAGGAAGAGCGCGTACGCCAGCAGCCCCGACAGCAGGCCGCCCATGACGACCTTGGCGTTGCCGTACCGGTTGACCAGCCACGGCGTGAGCGTCGGGGCGAGGACCACGTCGGCGGCGGCCGCCAGCAGGGCGAGGCCCGTCTGGATGGTGGACCAGCCGCGCAGCTCCTGCAGATAGAGCGTGACCAGGAACTGGAAGCCGAAGAACGAGGCGGTGAGCAGGGCGGCCATCACGTTCGCCCGGACGAGGGCGCCCGACCTGAGTATGCCCAGGCGGACCAGGGGGTGGGGGGAGCGGCGTTCCACGGCCACGAAGGTCCCGAGCAGCGCCAGGCCACCGAGGAAGGCGGCCGCCGTCAGCGGCCAGCCGTCGGACGGGTGCTCGAGGCGTACCACCCCGTAGACCAGCAGCATCATCGCGCCCGTGACGCTCAGAGCGCCCGCCATGTCGAAGCCGCCGCCGCGAGACTCGGAGGGGGACTCCTTGAGCAGGGGGATCGCGGCGAGGAGGATCACCAGCGACAGCAGGACGGGCGCGAAGAAGACCCAGCGCCAGCCGAACGCGGTCAGCAGGCCGCCGATCACCAGCCCGAGCGCGAAGCCGCCCGCCGCCGTGCCGGCGTAGATGAGCAGGGCCCGGTTGCGCCGTGGGCCCTCCGGGAAGGTCGTGGTGAGCAGGGAGAGCCCGGCCGGGGTCATGAACGCGGCGGCCACCCCCGTGACGAACCTGGCCACCAGCAGCACCCACCCCTCATGAGCGAATCCGCCGAGCCCGGAGAAGGCCAGGAACACCCCCAGCCAGAGCAGGAACATCCGCCGCCGGCCCAGCAGGTCGGCCGCCCGGCCGCCGAGCAGCATGAAGCCGCCGTAGCCGAGCACGTACGCGCTCACGACCCCGCTCAGCACCCCCGTTGACAGCCCCAGGTCGGCCCTGATGGACGGGAGGGCGACGTTGAGCATGGCCACGTCGATGCCCTCGAGAAAGATGGCTCCGCACAAAACAATCAGCACGCCCCAAGAGCGAGCAGGCATGACAAACTCCCGGTTACTTCTAGGCATGTCGGTTCTCTCTTGTAACCGGACACATCATCAGCGAACATGGAATGTCATGGAAGAAGGCACTTCAAAATCACTCGGTTACTGCGACAGCACCGTGGAAGCCGACTACGACGTTCGCCAGTGGGACGCCCGCGAGGACTGCGAGGTCCGCCAGATACTCGACCGCATCGCGGACAAGTGGTCGCTGCTGGTGATCGCCCTGCTCGACTGCCAGAGCCTGCGCTTCACCCAGCTCCGCCGCGAGATCGACGGCGTCAGCCAGCGCATGCTCAGCGTGACCCTGCGCCAGCTCGAGCGCGACGGTCTGGTCAGCCGCACGGTCCACCCCGTCGTGCCGCCCAGGGTCGACTACGCGCTGACGCCGCTCGGCCGTACGCTGCACCAGACCATAAAGGCGCTGGTCACCTGGACGGAGGAGCACCAGCGGGAGATCGCAGAAGCGCGTGCCGCCTACGACGAGAGGCGCGAGATGATGGAGTCATGACCGTTCCTGAGATCGAAGCCAGTGCCGTTCCCGACGACGCCTACCTGCTCGACGTCCGAGAGCAGGACGAGTGGGTCGCCGGGCACGCGCCGGAGGCAGTCCACATCCCCATGACCCAGATCCAAGGGCGGGTCGACGAGGTGCCCGGCGACCGGACGGTCTACGTCGTCTGCCGGGTCGGCGGCCGGTCCCTGCAGGTCGCGGCGTGGCTCAACCAGCTCGGGCGCGACGCGGTCAACGTCGGTGGCGGCATGCAGTCGTGGGAGTTCGCGCGTCGCCCGATGGTCAGCGAGACGGGGCAGACGCCTTTCGTGGCCTAAAATCTTCTCAAAGCACGCGTAAAGCCTCCCTGTGGCGTTTCTGCCGCCACTAGGGCATGATGAGGGCGCCAACTTCAGATCGTCGCGGGAGCTCGGGGTTCACCGGGCTGAGAGGGCAGCACACGATCCGCTGCCGACCGCCTGAACCTGTCCGGGTAATGCCGGCGTAGGGAGTGTGCGATGACGCATGTCGCCGACGAAGTTCCCCTGACCCTCGAGGGCAGGCCGCCGAAGACCCTGGGCGTGCTCGACCAGGGTGCGCTCTGGGCGAACCTCGGCGTGAGCCTCCTGGGCTTCTCCGGAGCGCTGCTCCTGCTCGACCCGCTCGGCGGCGCCCCACTCAGCCTGGCCGCCGCGCTGGTGGCCGTCGTGGTGGGCAGCCTGATCGGCACGGCCATGGTCGGCCTGTCCGCCATCCCGGGCACCCGGACTGGGCAGCCCTCGATGGTGCTGCTGCGAGGGCTGTTCGGGGCGAGGGTCTCGTACGTGCCCACGGTGCTGAACATCGTGCAGATGATCGGCTGGGGCGCGTTCGAGCTGTGGGTCATCGCCAAGGCCGCCGGCGCGATCTTCGGCGCGGTGCCGTACGCGGTGTGGGTGATCGTGGCCGGAGCGCTGACCACCGCGCTCACGATCTGGCCGCTCGGGTCGGTGCGGATCCTGCGGCGGTACGTCACCATCGGCGTGATCGTGTCGCTGGTGTGGTTCGCCTGGTTCTTCCTGACCCGGGCGCCCGTGCACACCGGCGGGTCCTGGACGGCGTTCGCCCCGGCTGTCGACTACGTGATCGCGCTGTCGGTGTCGTGGGTGCCGATGGCGGCAGACTTCGCCCGGCACTCCAGGTCGAGCGGGGCCGCGTTCACCGGCGTGGTCGGCGGGTACACGCTGGCGCAGGTGGCCTGCCTGGGGCTGGGCGTCTACGCGGTGGCGATGGCGGGGGCGGACGCGGTGCTGGCCGATGGGACGTCGGTGTTCGGCCCGTTCGTCGCGGTGCCGCTGGGCGCGCTGTTCTTCGCGATCCTGGTGCTGCGCGAGACGGACCAGTCGTTCGCCAACGTCTACTCCACCACGGTCTCGCTGCAGAACCTGATGCCGCGCGTGGACCGGCGCATCTTCTCCACCGCCATCGGCGTGCTGACCGTCGTGATCGCCCTGTTCGTGGACGTCACCTCGTACGGGGCGTTCCTGGGGGTGATCGGGGCGGTGTTCGTGCCGATGTTCGCGGTGCTGGCCGTGGACTACTTCGTGCTCGGCGGCTCGCGCGGCTGGAACACCGAGGAGAACGCGCCCTCGCGCTGGTCGAGGCTGGTGCCGTGGGCCCTCGGCTTCGTCGCGTACTGGCTGACGACCTCCACGCCCACGGTCCCGAAGTGGGACGCCTTCTGGCAGTCGGCCCGCGAGGCCATCGGCTTCACCCGGCAGCCGTGGATGAACGGCGCGCTCGGCGCCGCCGTCGTGGCCGCGCTGGTGGCGCTGCTCATCGGCTCGTTGACGCGCGCTTCTCGACGTTGAGCAGGTGCTGCTTGGCCGTGGGGCCGCCCGCGTAGTCGCCGAGCCCGCCGTCCTCGCGCACCACCCGGTGGCACGGCACGATCACGCACACGGGGTTGGAGGCCAGCGCGTTGCCGATCGCCCGCAGCGCGCGGGGCCTGCCGATGCTCGCGCCGATCTCCTCCAGCGTGGTCGTCGTGCCGTACGGGACCGCCGTCGTCTTCTGCAGCACCGTACGGGCGAACGGCGTGGCCAGCGTCAGGTTGACCGGCGTGGCGAAAGCCCGCAGGCGGCCCGAGAAGTATGCGTCCAGCTCCCTGCGCACCGGGTCGAGCCGGCGCGCGTCCGGCCCGATGAACGTGCCCACATGCCTCGTGAGCAGCGCGAACACACTGTTCTCCGGCTCGAAGCTGCACGCCACGATGCCCTTGCCCGTCACCGCGAGCACCAGCCTGCCCACGGCGCCGTCATAGGTGCCGAAGGCGATGTCGGGGGGCGTCTCGCCTCGATAGGTGCTGGAGGTCACCCGCAACAAGGCATCGAGATCGCCACTCGACATGGCACCCACCCTCCCCACCCACCGAGAATCGCCGTGACCGCAGCGTATCGGACGGATCGCCCGACGCACTCACCGTGCCACGTGCACTATGGAGGAGTGGGGGACGAATGGGCCGGGAGTGACGACGAGATAGCTCGTGCTGCGCTCGCCTGTTCGCCCAACGCCGTCGTGGTCGTCGACCGGGACCAGAGCGTGCTGGTCTGGAACGAGGCTGCCGAGCGGCTGTTCGGGTGGACGGCGGAGGAGATACTCGGGCGCCGCGCGCCGATCGTGCCCGGCGAGCTCACCGCCGAGCACAACGCCGTGCTCGAGCGCGTACGCACCGGCGGCCAGGTCTCGGTCCGCACCAAGCGCCTGCGCAGCGACGGGACCGTCCTCGACGTGCGCGTCGACATCAGCGCGCTGCGCCTGGGCAGCGCCGTGGCCGGGTACGTCTGCGTGCACCATCTCGCGCGCGCCGACGAGCTGGCCAGGAACCGCATGGCCCGCCGGGCGCGCCTGGTGCGCAGGCTGACCGACGTGGTGGGCGACATCAACTCCGAGCTGGAGCTCTCCGCCGTGCTCGACCGGATCTCGGCCAGCCTGACCGAGCTCACGGGGGCGGACGCGGGCGGGTTCGTGCTGATCGAGGGTGACAGGTTACGCCTGGTCAGCACGTACCAGCTGCCGGACGCCATCAGGGGCACCACCACGGACCTGCGCACGAGCCTCGTGGACAAGCTCTTACGCACCGGCAAGACCGTCCTGCTGCAGTCGGACGGGCTGGACGACCTGGTGTGGGCGCGGCTGAACGGCCTGCACACGATCGCGCTCGGCCTGGCCGCCGTCGGCGGGCGCCCGTACGGAGCCCTGTACGCGCTGTTCGCCGAGAGCACGCCCGGGCACCTCGAACTGGAGCTGCTGGAGCTGCTGGCCGGGCATGCGGGCATCGCCGTCGGCAACGCGGTGGCCTACCAGGAGGCGGTGCGCCAGCGCGCGCACGAGCAGGCCGTCTTCGACGCCAGTGCCGACGGCATCGCCGTGCTCGACGAGGCCGGCCGCGTGGTGCGGTGGAATCCGGCCGCCGTCGAGCTCACCGCGTTCTCCGCCGAGGCCGTCATCGGCGGGCCGCCGCCGTTCCCACTGCCCAAACCGGGCGAGAAGGTCACGTTCCAGATGGAGAGCGGGCGCTGGCTGGACGTCGTGAGCGCGCGGATCGAGGAGACCGGCGAGGTGGTCATCGACTTCCGCGACGTGACCACGGCCAAGGAGCTCGAGGAGGCCAAGGACCTGTTCCTGGCCACGACCAGCCACGAGCTGCGTACGCCGATCACGATCGTGCGCGGGTTCGCCAGCACGCTCGACAGGCGCTGGGACAAGATGAGCGACCCGGAGCGCCGCTCGGCCGTGCACACGATCGCCGAGCGGGCCAGGTCGCTGGGTGAGCTCATGGACCACCTGCTGCTCGGCGCCAGGGCGGGGGCGGACGAGCTGAAGGTGCGGATCGAGGAGTTCGACCTGGCCGAGCGGATCGACGCGGCCACCCTCGGGCTGCCCGCGCTGTCGGACAAGCACCGGGTCGAGGTGGACATCCGCGACGGGCTGCCGTACGTGCTGGGTGACGCGCTGGCCACGGACATCGTTCTGGGGCAGCTGCTGGAGAACGCGTTCAAGTACTCGCCCCAAGGTGGGCTGATCGGCGTGGCGGCGTGGCCCGAGGACGACAACGTGGTCGTGGTCGTGGACGACGAAGGGGTGGGCATCGCGCCGACCGACCGGGAGCGGATCTTTGAGAGGTTTGTCCAGGTGGACAGCGGCGACCGGAGAAGGTTTGGTGGAGTAGGGCTCGGTCTTTACATCGTCCGCAGCCTCGCGAGGGCACAGGGGGGAGACGTGAGCGCCCATCCGCGACCCGGAGGGGGCACGAGAATGCGGCTCTTGCTACGAGCTGTTTCCCCTATCGGATCCGACACACCGATGCGGTAACGAGGTGGTCACAGTTGCGCTGATCTATCGTCCAATGTGCACAAGCTGTGATCGAGATGCGGTTTCTGGGATCGAGTAACGGGGCATTTCGGTCGTACCGGGGAGTGTTCCCGCGGGGGGCACAGGGAACGGGGAGGTGGGTGTGTCAAGCGTGGTGCTGCTGCCGTACGCGCCGTCCAGCGTCGCCGTCGCCCGCCAGCGCCTGAGCACTGAGCTGCAGGACAGCGGGGTTTTTTCTGCGGCGATCGACGATGCCGTGCTGGTGGTGAGCGAGCTGCTGAGCAACGCGCTTAGGCATGCGCACCCCCTGCCGTCGGGGATGGTGAGGGTGGCCTGGCTGCGGAGCGACGATCACATCGAGGTGGCGGTGAGCGACGGGGGCGCGGCGACCGAGCCGCGGGCCGGCCGCCCGACCCTCTCGTCGCTCGGGGGCCGGGGGCTCGGCATCGTGGAGTACGTGGCGGAGAGCTGGGGGGTCCGGCATGACGGCGACACGACCACGGTGTGGGCCATCCTGCCCGCCCCTCGCGCATCGATGAACGGGCAGGTCAAGACCCTTAAAGAGGCCGGCTAGCGAGCACCGCCCGCTCGCCCGCGGCCCACGCCGTGGAGACGAGCAGGTAGAGCGCGGCCGCGAGCGGGAGCACCAGCGCGGCGAGCACGGAGCCGTACGGCATCAGCGGGATGATCTTCTTCAGCAGTCCCGGTTGCTCGTCCGTAACCTTGATGTTTCGGGCGGAAAACCACGCCACGGCTGCGACCAGCACAATGACCAGAACAAAGACCAAAACCGGCATGCTGACCAGACCGTAATTAGCGACCATACCGGCCACCTGCTGACCCAGCGGAGCGCCGAAAAGGTCATGGCCGACCAGCGCGGTCGGATGCGTGGCCACCCGGTACACCAGCCACATGAACGGCAGCTGCGCCAGCATGGGCAGGAATCCGGCGAACGGCGAGGTGCCTTCCTCGGCGTAGAGCGCGGACATCTCCCTGGAGAGGCGCTCGGGGTTGCGTGCGTGGCGTTTCTGCAACTCACGCAGCTTGGGGGCGAGCCGTTCGCGGATCTTCGCCGCGCGGGTGCCGCGTACGTTGAGCGGCAGCAGCACGAGCCGTACGGCGAGCGTGAACAGCACGATCCCGAGCGCGGCGCTGCCCCCGGACATGTTGACGACGAACGTGACAAGAGAATCGATCATGAGCCCTACTTCGAGTATCCGAAAGGATCAGGGCTCGCCCGTCTCGTCCGAGGAGCCCCGCTTGACGGTGAAGCGGGGCATGCTCAAGGGGCTCGTGGACGCGAGCGACCTGCCGCGTCCGGGTCGCGCTGGCGCTGGAAGGCCGTGCGGCGCGCGTAGGTCAGCGGAAAGCCCGGCGGCTCCCCGTTGAGAACGGGCAGCAACATGGCTGCCCACGTGGCCAGCAGCAGGATCGCCACCATGGTGATCCCGACCAGCCACGGGTCGAACAGGAAGAGCGTCAACTCGATCGCGAGGACTTGCCGACCACGGTCACCGCGATGAAGACCAGCAGGGCGACCACACCGATGATCAGGGCGACCTTGAGCAGGCCCATCAACATCGGCAGCAGGAAGTTGAACAGCACGAAGAGACCCAGCAGGGTCCCTATGACGAGCATCACGACTCTACCCATGCAGCCACCGTACGTCCTCGGAGCATGATCCGCGAGGCTTACGAACCAATGACGTACCTGACACTTCCCCGGGCCCTGGTCGTACCGTGAAGTCGTGAACACCCGCATCCTGGTCGTCGATGATGATCCGACCGTTTCCGAGGTCGTCGCGCGCTATCTGGAGCGCGACGGGCACGAGGTCGAATGCGTCGGCGACGGCGTGGAGGCGCTGCGCAGGGCGCTGGCCAATCCGCCCGACCTCATGGTGCTCGACCTGATGCTGCCCAAGATCGACGGGCTGCAGGTGTGCAGGAAGCTCAGGGAGCGCTGGCCCGTACCGGTGATCATGCTCACCGCGCTGGGCGAGGAGATCGACCGGGTCGTCGGGCTGGAGACGGGGGCCGACGACTACGTCACCAAGCCGTTCAGCCCGCGCGAGCTGGCGCTGCGCGTGCAGTCCGTGCTGCGGCGGGCCCGTGGCGCGTCCGTCACCGGCGGCACCGGCGTGCTGCGGGACGGGGACCTGGTGGTGGACGTGGGGGCTCACGAGGTACGGCTGCGGGGGGAGCAGGTGCTGCTGACGGCCCGGGAGTTCGATCTGCTGGCCCACCTCATGCGTAATCCGCGGCAGGCCTTCAGCCGCTCAGCGCTGCTGAACCAGGTGTGGGGGTGGTCGTTCGGCGACTCCTCCACCGTGACCGTGCACGTCCGGCGGCTCCGGGAGAAGATCGAGCAGGATCCGACCGAGCCGCGGAGGATCGTCACGGTGTGGGGGGTCGGATACCGGTACGAGCCGCTGGAGGGCGGCTCCTGATGGCGCGGCCCAGTGAGCTGGCCATGGTGGTGGCCGTCGCGGCGGGGCTCGGGCTGGTGATCGCGCTGCTCGGCATCTGGGTGATGTGGCGGCTGCGTACCAGGTCCATCGGGGTGATGCTGGCCGTGGTCGTGGTGGTCGCCGTGGCGGCGACGCTGGCCGGGGTCGTCGCCATCATCATGAAGATGATCATCGAGGGGCCGGTCAAGGACTTCGTGCTGAGCGTGGTGGCCGTGGGCGGGCTGGTCGGACTCGGGGTGGCGTTCGTGCTGGCCAGGCGGGTGGTGGGCGAGAGCAGGAGGCTGGTGTCCGCCGTGCGCGCCGTGCCGTTCGCCGCGCCGCGTGGGCTGCCGGCGGAGCTCCAGACGATCGCGAACACCCTGGAGGAGGCGTACGCGCGGGAGCGGGCGCTCGAGGAGGCGCGGCGGGAGCTCGTCGCCTGGGTGAGCCACGACCTTCGTACGCCGCTGGCCGGGATGCGGGCCATGGCCGAGGCGCTGGAGGACGGGGTGGTGTCGGACCCGCCGACGGTCGCGCGCTACCACGGGCAGATCAAGCTGGAGGTCGAGCGGCTCTCGGCGATGGTGGACGACCTGTTCGAGCTGTCGCGGATCCACGCGGGGGCGCTGCGGCTCTCGCGGTCCCGTATCGGGCTGGCCGACCTCATGGCCGACACGCTCGCCGGGGCGGAGCCGCTCGCCAGGGCCAAGGGCGTGCTGCTCACGGCGGAGGCTTCGGCATCCGTGCCGGTGGAGGCGGACGCCGGGGCGTTGGGGAGGGCGCTGGGGAACCTCGTGGTCAACGCCATCCGGCACACGCCATCGGATCGGACCGTGGTGCTGCGGGCCGGGGTGGATGACGAGGGGATGGCTTGTCTGTCGGTTGCGGATTGTTGTGGGGGGATTCCTGAGGAGGACCTGCCTCGGGTGTTCGAGGTGGCCTTCCGGGGAGAGGCTGCTCGCACGCCTGTCGCCGATGGTGGCGCCGGGCTGGGGCTGGCCATCGCGCAAGGGATCGTGGAGGCGCACGACGGGGTGATCGGGGTGGTCAACGACGGGCCGGGTTGCCGGTTCGAGATCCGGCTTCCGCTCGTCGGCGGCTTCGGCGGTTGACCCCTGGATCGCCCCCGTCTCAGGCGCTCTCTGGGAGTGTCGCTTCGGGTGGTGGCATCTCTGCCGGCTCCCTGGTGGCACCGAACGACTCCGACATTGCCCGAAATGTCGGGCAAGGCCAGCGCCACATGCAGCTCCGGCACCGCAGGATCGGGTGGGCGGCGTCGCTGGTGATGCCTCCCGCGTCCCTCGGCTGGTGGAGATCCAGCAACCTCAGCCCGAGCTCCGCGAACTTGAGCAGGTCAGGGCGGGCGTCCGCCAGGAAATCGAGGTCCTCGATCGCGAGCCGGGTGCGGATGGGGACGTAGCCTTCGCGGTTCACCAGGCCGCGGAGGCGCTCTGCTTCTTCATGCCATGACGTGGCCTTCTCTGTGCGGATGAGGATGGTCTCCAGTCGCTCTCGGAGCCCTTGGCGCTGAGGATCTTCAGGTTTGTCTGTTTTCATCGACGCGGGGCCCGCCTTCCGTGCCCCAGCCCCTCCCTCTCCATGAGGCTCTGCTGGTTCTGGTATCACGCTGTCAAGCTTCGCGTACTCTCCGTTTCCATGGAGCCCAAACGGAGGACAAAAACCTGTGGTTCCCCTATCGGCGTGAGAACGTGACCGGAAGCCTCCGCGCCAGTAGCCTGCCCATGTGGAGCTCAAGGTCTCGACTCGATCACATGCCGGGTCAGCACTCGTTGCCATCACCGGAGAAATCGACCTCTATACGGCGCCTCACCTGCAGACCGAGTTCACTCGGCTGCTCAAGGAGGGGCCCAGCCGGGTGGTCATCGACATGTCCGCCGTGGATTTCTGTGACTCCACGGGGATGAACGTGCTGCTTTCGGCACTCAAGCGGATGAAAGAGCAGGGAGGGGCGCTCGAGGTGGCCGCCCCGCGCCCTGCCGTACGCAAGATTCTGCAGGTCACCGGGCTCGACTCGGTGTTCACCGTGCACGAAGAGGTGCCGCAGGAGTTCCTCATAACCGAGGGATCATGACAAGATCCGTGCGCGGACGCCGGAGCGGAGTCGTGCCGGCGCGTTCCCCGGTGAGTGGGGTGCCGCGTCGAGGCACGGATGTCGGCTACGGTGGCGAAGGTGACCTGGCCGGGACCGTCGGCACCGGCCGACCCGCGCTCGGGGCGCCGTCGACGGCGCTCGGATGAGGGCTGCGCTCGGGACGCCGATGGCGCTCGGACGGTGCCGTGTTCGGGATGTCGGCTATGGCGCTCGGATGGGGTCGCGCTCGGGACGCCGACGGCGTTCGGGATGTCGACGGTGCTCAGGAGGGGGGTCGCGTTCGAGATGTCGGTAACGGCGCTCCTCGGACGGGGCCGCGCTCGTGACGCCGACGGCGCTCGGGACGCCGATGGCGCTCCGACGAGGGCCGCGTTCGGACGAGGGCCGCGTTCAGCGGGCCGGCCATGGTGCTCGGCTTCGGGAAGGTGTCGTGTGCGGAGGTGACGCTCGGTGAGTAGCAGTGACGGTGACACGGCGGTCGTCATTCCGGCCGTCAACGAAGCCGACCGCATCGCGGCCACCGTCGCGGCAGCCGCGGACCTGCCCGGCGTGGATCTGGTCGTGGTCGTGGACGACGGCTCGACGGACCAGACCGGCAGGGTGGCGCGCGCGGCGGGAGCCCGGGTGGTGCGCCACAGCCGTAACAGGGGCAAGGCCGCCGCGATGGAGACGGGAGCGGAGGCCGTCCGCCTCCTCGACGAGGGCCGCAGCCCTCGCCACCTCCTCTTCCTGGACGCCGACCTGGGCGAAACGGCCCGCGCCGCCGCTCCTCTCATCGAGCCCGTACGCGCGTCCAAGGCCGACATGACCATCGCGGTCTTCACGACGAGAGTGAAGCTGGGCGGCCACGGCTTAGTCGTACGCCTGTCGAAGGAGGGCATCCGCAGGGCCACCGGCTTCGACCCCGCTCAGCCCCTCAACGGCCAGCGCTGCCTGACGAGAGCCGCCTTCGAGGCGGCGCGTCCGCTGGCGCACGGGTTCGGGGTGGAGACGGCGTTGACGATCGACCTGTTGCGTAAGGGGTTCCGGGTCGTGGAGGTCGAGGTCGAGATGGCCCACCGCGCCACGGGGACGGACTGGCGGGCCCAGCTCCATCGCGCCAGACAACTCCGGGATGTGGCACGCGCCCTGGCCACCAGAGAGCCGCTAATCGCCCAAAATCTCGACAAACTTCGTCCCAATCGCTGACCGTCTCCACACCTTTCGCACATCAATCTGATCATCCGGCTGCGAGACGCGGGGCCGCTGCCACGGCGGCCCCGTTCCATGTGGCGGTGAGGGGCCGTTTCCACGGCGGCCCCGTTCCATGTGGCGGGGCGGTTATCCACAGGAATGCCTCGCCCGTCCAAAGCCGCCTCGCGAGTGTGCTGGAATTTGCCGGTGACTTCGGAGAAGCGGCACGACAAGGCACGAGGCCGGCTCGCGGGGGCGGCCACGGCGGCGATCGGCGCCTCGATCCTGCTGACGATCACCATAGGTCTCCTGGGCCCGTCGCCGATGGTCCCCGCCCTGACGGGTCCGAGCTGGCACCCGCCGTATTCTCTCGACGTCCACCCCGAGCCCCACCTGGTGATCGCCCTCGCCGCGGCCGCGCTCATCCTGGGCGGCCTCGGCCTCCTGACCGCCCTTGCCCTGATCCGCACCCCCACCGCGACGCTTCCCCGCTCGCAGAGGGGCGAGCCGGGCACCGCCTCGAGGGGTCGCCGGCCACTGCCCAGCGCCCGCATCCTCGTGCTCACCGGCTGCGTGGCCGCGGCGATCCTCGCCTTCCTGCCCCCTTCCGGCTCCGGCGACCACCTCAACTACGCCGCCTACGGCCGCATGGTGACGCTGGGCCTGAGCCCGTACACCCATGGCGCGGTCGACCTGCCGGGCGACCCCATCGCCGCCGCGGTCGAGGATCCGTGGCGCGAGGAGCCGAGCGTGTACGGCCCCGTGGCGACGGCCCTGCAAGCGTTCGCGAGCTGGATCGGCGGCGACTCGCTCCGCCTGACGATATTCGTGCTGGCCCTGTTCAACGCCGCCGCCTTCATCGTGACGGGCCTGCTCATAGACCGCTTCACCCGGGACGACCCGGCCAGGCGGCTGAGGGCCGCGCTCCTGTGGACGGCCAACCCGCTCCTGCTCTACCAGCTGGTGGCGGGCATGCATGTCGACACCCTCGCCGTCGCCTGCATGGTCGCCGCCCTCCTGGCCAGAAGCCGCCCCATGGGCTCAGGCGTCCTGCTCGGGCTGGGTGTGGCGATCAAGGTCAACGCCGGCCTGGTGGCGCTCGGCCCGGCCTGGGAGCTACGGCGACGACCCGCCCGCCTGGCCCTCATGGCGGCGTGCGCACTCGTGTTGGTGGTCGCCGGGTACGCGATCGTCGGCCCCGAGGCGATCGCCCCTGTGACGCGCACCAGCAAATCGATCTCCTACGCCTCGTTCTGGAAGCTTGTCCAGGGCTGGCTCCAGGCCATCGTGGGCACCGGCAGTGCCTACCGGGCCGAAATCCAGATCGGCTCCCTCCTCGTCCTCACACTCATCGCCTGGTCCCTGCTCCGCCTGGCCTCCCGCGCCAGACAAGCAGGCCGGCTCACAGCGGGCGGACCGGAAAGCGAGGCCACAGGGGAGTCTGGCCGCGTCCCGACGCTGGAACGCCCGGTGCGCGAGGCCGACGCCGCCGCCACGTCGAATGAGGTGGCCCCTCAGGCTGGGCATGGTGTTGTCGACTCCGTGCAGAGTGAGGCGGGTCACTCGGTGCGTGGGTCAGGCGATGCCGTGCCGGGTGAGGCGGGTCACTCGGTGCGTGGGTCGGGAGACGCTGTGCCGAGGGTGGGTGGCCACCACCCCACCGGGGGGCTCCAGGCGCCCGTTGTGGCGGTGGGGCTGGTGGTGGCGTACCTGTTCGCCACGCCGTACATCCTGCCCTGGTACGACGGCCTGGCGCTCGGGTTGCTGGCACTGGTCGCGGCCTCCGCGGTGGACGGGTTCGTGGTCGCGCACCTGCTGGTCCTGTCGCTGGCGTACCTCCCGGCGAGGGTGGTCGGCCCGCCGGTGGGGCCGCCGCAGGACCTCGACTGGCTCAGGACCGTGCTCAGGCCTCAGCTCGCGTGGGTGCTGCTCGGCCTGACGGCGGCGCTGATCCTGTGGGCCTGGCGAGCTGCAGGGCGCGAACGCAGGCCGCCAGCGTCAGGGGCACGGCCACCGTCAGGGCCATAGCGGGGATGGCGATGCCGGAGTCGTTCATCAGGAAACCGACGAACGCACACGTCAGAGCCCCGAAAAGGCCGGCCCGGAGCGTCGGGGCCAGGTGGTACGCCTGGCTGAGGGCCGAGGCGCCCCAGCGAGATGGGCGGTCGAGCACCAGGAAGAGGAAGGCCAGCGCGACCAGCGAGAGGAGGGTCAGTGACCAGTTTCCGATGGTTACGCCGATCATGGCGCCGAACTTGCGCCCGACCACGGTCCACGCCTGGCCATCGATGATCTGCTGCACGAAATTGCCCAGGTGAGTCCGCTGGGCATCCGGACGCAGCCAGTCGACGACGGAAAGGGTGCCCACGAGCAGGGCCCCCACCAGGCCGACGATCAGCAGCCTGAGCAGGGACACACGCTTGCCGGAAAGCAGGATGAGGAAGACCGCCAAGCCGATCACGAACGCCGGGACACCGCCGAAGTCCGCCCCCCACGAAGGCCATCCGTCCGCGAAGACCGCGAACGCTCCGTAGACGCCGCACACCCCGACGACCATGACCCTGGACATGCCCCTGCCGAGCAACCACTGGGCCGCTCCGGCCAGCCCGAGGATGGTGCCTGTGGCGTAGACGGCGAAGGCGATGTTGCTGAAGCCGTAGAAGCGTCCTCCGGTCACGGGCTCGTAGCCGGTCACGGCGTTCACCTGGAGCTTGGAGCCGGTTATGACGTCGATGAGGAGGGCCAGGGAGGTTACGGCGGCGACCACGGTGAGCGGGCCGAGCACGTGAGCCCGCCACGGTCCGGCGAAGGCCAGGGCGGTGATCAGACCGGTGATGGCCAGGATCGTCACGATCACCGACAGCATCGGCACCGGCAGCGTCCACCACGGCACCAGCTGGGCCAGGAACGTGGAGACGGCGATGGCCCCGCTGACAACAGCGACGATCTGGACGGCTTTGAGGAGCTTGGACGTGGCCGCGAAGTCGGCGGTCGAGCCGCTCGTGGAGTCGGCGGGTGCGGGGGACGACGGTGGTGCGGCGCAAGCGGAGTCGTTGGCCGATGAGGGGGCGGGGGTTGAGGTGCTCGCCGATTCGGCAGGCGAGGGGGCGTTGGGGGTGGACGTGGCACGGCCGGAGGAACGGCGGCGGCGGAGGGCCAGGGCGGCGAAGGCGTAGAAGAGGAGCTGGACCGTCACCAGGACGGTGAAGAACGGGCCGCGCACGTCGCGGAGCACCTGGCTGGCCAGGTCACCGTCCGCCAGCTCCGTCACCGTGTCCGCCGGGGCGGCGGAGACGGGGCCGGTGGGTTGCCAGGGGCGGCCGACCACCTGGCGCGGGGCGGGGAGGCCGAGCAGCTGGATGGTGGTGGCGGTGAGGTCGGTGATCGTGACCAGGGCGTCTTGGCGGGTGGAGGTGGCGGTCAGGGAGCCGTGGCCGTACGGCCGGCCGTTCGGGGACTTGGCGATCGCCACGTGGAGGTGGGCGTTCGGGGACACGTCCGAGACGCCTGCCACGAGGACGGTGGTGTCGGCGGGCAGCTTGGCGATCAGGGCGCCGATCTGGTGGTCCGCGCGGGTCGCGGCTGCCTGGCGGGCCGCGGTCGGCAGTGAGGTGGGGACGCCGTACTCGTCCAAGGGTTGCTTCGCCCAGTCGGTGGCCAGGTCGCCGGCCTCCATGACGATCAGGTTGTACGGGGTCGGGTCGCCGACGGCGTCGGCAGTGGGGGCGTATTTGGCGATATTTCCGGACCTATCGGCCGCAGCGAGTGCGGCGCCCGGGCCGATGGCGGCGACCTTGCCTCCGTTGTCCGTCACCAGCTGGCCCAGCGTGCCGAGCTGGGCGTCGTATCCGGTTTCGGCTTGGTACGCGATCAAGGCCGCCCAGTTCGGGATCTTGGCGGCCTCCCCTGTGAGTTGTGGGGCGGGGGTCTGCGGGCAACCCTTGTCCGCCGTGCCCGCGCGCTGGCCTGCCGAGATGGTCAGCCAGCCCGCTGCGGGGCAGGTGGTGCCGCGGTTCGGGGGCGGGACCGCTCGGGTGGAGAGGGAGCCTGAGGCGCCCTGGCCGACGAGTGTCCACAGGTTGGGGGTTCGCGACTGGTCCAGGTCGCTCCATTCGAGGCCCGGTACGCCGATGAGGGCCACCCGCGCCGCGGGGGCGACCTTTCCCGGGGCGGTCGGCTGTCCTGGATCGGCGGATCGGACGGACACGGAGGTGGTGGCTGGTGCGGCGGTCTCGAGGGTGGCGCTGGTGAGCGTGGTGAGGGATGTCTCGGCGGCGGCGGGCGACGGGATGAGGCACGCCGCTGCGGCCATGCTGAGGACGAACGCGGCCAGGGTCCGCCGGTTCGCCCGAGCGGCGAGGGAAGGGGGCGCCTGGGCAGGCGCATGCCGTACGTCGTGCGCGCCGTACCGGCTGGGCATGGCATGTGGCATGTACGGAACCCCCAGTGATTGCCCCTCGATCAACAACAGCCACGGTAACGTGCCACATCGTGACAAGTGGCGAGGTACGCGTGATGCGACGGCAGTGGTGGGCGTGGGCGGTCGTGGTGCTCGTGGTCGCCGCGGCCGTGGCGCCCCTGGTGTACACGTGGCTCACCAATCCCGACGATCAACGCCTGGTCGACCTCGACGTTTACCGTACCGGCGGGCAGATGCTGCTCGAGGGGCGGCCGGTGTACGAATATGTCACGCCCGCCCCGCAGCTGTTGCCGTTCACCTATCCGCCCATCGCGGCGATGCTGGCCGTGGCGCTGGCCAAGATGTCCTGGGGGACCGCCCAGTGGGTCTGGACGGCCGGGATATTCGTGGCGCTGGCCGTGACCGTGGGGTTCGCGTTCAGGGAGGTCCTGCGGAGACAGTCGCTGCGGCAGTACGTGCCGTGGGTGTTCGCGCTGCTCATGGTGGCCTGCGCGTACCTGATGCCGATCAGGGACCAGGTGCGGTTCGGGCAGGTGGACATCCTGCTGGTCGCGTTGTGCGTAGCCGACTGCCTGGCGAGAAGACCGTGGTGGCCCAGGGGGTTCCTGATCGGGCTGGCCACGGCTGTGAAGCTCACGCCGGGCGTCTTCCTGATCTACCTGCTCGTCACGCGGCAGTGGCGGACGTTCTTCATGGCGGCTTTCACGGCGGCGGTGCTGACGTTGCTGCCGTTCGGGGTGATGCCGCAGGACGCGGCCGACTTCTGGTTCTCGGCGCTGCTCGATCCCAACCGCGTCGGCGCGAACGCGGCCACCACCAACCAGTCGATCCGCGGCATGCTGCTCCGCCTCTACCTGCCCGATCTGGTGACGACCCTGATCTGGGTCGTGGTGGTGGCCGTGGTCGCGTGGTACGGGTTCCGCGGCGCGCGGGAGGCGTACCGGGCGAACGACCACACGACGGCGGTCGCGCTGGTCGGGCTGATGGCCGTGCTGCTCTCCCCGGTCGCCTGGATCCACCATCTGGCCTGGGTGGTCGTGGTGCTCGCGGCGATCGTGGGCGACGGGCGCGATCCGGTCAGGCTGCGGGTGGCGGCGGGCGTGTGGCTGTTCTACGTGGTGCCGGTCCCCTGGTGGGGGGTCTCGCTGAAGGCGGCCGACATCCCGGGGGTCAGCCTGGTGCTGGGGAAGATCGTTCAGAACGGGTTCGGGCTGGGGGCGCTGGCCCTCGTATGGATATTGGCGTCCTGGTTGCCGAAACGGCGCGAGATCGCATGACCGAACCATTACTGTCTGTGCCGTGCTCGTTACCACATGGGTGATCGTGGGCTTCGTCGCCGGGGTCAGTGGCGTGTTCATCGGGTATAGGGCGCTCCGGCAGGCCAGAGCGGCCGTGGAGGACTGCCAGCGGCTGCTCGCCCGGCAGATCAGCGAGGGCAAGGGTGATCTCAAGGCCATCAGGGACGTGGCCGTCTGCCGGTACGACGCGCTCTCCGAGATGAGCGGGCGGTTGTCGTTCTCGGTGGCGATGATCAACGGGCTGGGTGACGGCATCGTCCTGACCTCGATCAACGGCAAGAGCGAGACGCGCACGTACATCCGGCCCGTGGTGGGCGGGAAAGGGCGGGAGCCGCTGTCGCCGGAGGAGGAAGAGGCGGTGCGGGCGGCCAGGCTGGGGCTCGGGCCGATGATCCCGTCCCGGGCCTCAGAGGCGCTGTAGACACGGGCCGAAAGGGGCACACGGGCTGCCAACCTGCGGATACTCTTGATGCATGCCCAGACTCGCCTATCTCGGACCGGAAGGGACCTTCACCGAAGAGGCCCTGCGGCTCCTCGACCCGACGGCCGAGCGCCTGCCCTGCGCGAGCGTGAGCGCCGCGCTCAACGCCGCGCGCGCCGGCGAGGCCGACGGCGCGGTCGTGCCGCTGGAAAACTCCATCGAGGGCGCGATCACCTCGACGCTTGACGAGTTCGCCTGGGGCGAGCCGTTGCTGATCACGGCCGAGCTGCTGCTGCCGGTGCAGTTCTCGCTGCTTGCCAGGCCCGGCACCGAGATCCCCCACATCAAGCGGGTCTACACGCATCCCGCGGCCATCACCCAGACCCGCGCCTTCGTCGCGCGAGAGCTGCCCGAAGCCGTCGTGGTGGCCGCCCCTTCGACCGCGGCGGCGGCCCAGGAGGTCTCGCTGCCCGGCTCGCCGTACGACGCCGCCATCGCCGCCCGCATCGCCGGAGAGCACTACGGGCTGGTGGAGCTGGCCGCCGACATCGGCGACAGGTCCGACACCGTGACCAGGTTCATCAAGGTGAGCCGCCCGGGTCCGCTGCCCGAGCCGACCGGCTCCGACCGCACCACGCTGGTGGTCTTCCTCGCCGACGACCACCCGGGCGCACTGCTGGAGATGCTGACGGAGTTCTCCGTGCGCGGGGTCAACCTCACGCGCATCGAGTCGCGGCCGACCGGTGACGGCATCGGGCGCTACTTCTTCCACTTCGACTTCGAGGGCCACATCGCCGACGCCCGGGTCGGGGAGGCCATCGCCGGGCTGCACCGCATCTGCGGCGAGGTGCGCTTCCTCGGCAGCTACCCGCGGGCCGACGGGATCGCGCCGCAGGTCAAGCGGGGCACGTCCGATCCCGAGTTCGCCGAGGCGAGCGACTGGCTCGCGCGCATCCGCGCAGGCCAGGTCTGAGCACCGGGCAAGCATTCGCGTGTCCGCGGTAATCCGGGGGCGAGGTGCTGCCGAGCGCCGGTAGCCTTTGGCTTGTGATTGACCTGCGTACCCTTCGTGAGGATCCCGACCGACTGCGGGCGTCGCAGCGTGCCCGCGGCGAGGACGACTCCGTCGTCGACACGCTGCTCGACCTCGACGAGCGCCGCCGATCCGCGCTGACCTCGTTCGAGTCCATGCGCGCTGAGCAGAAGAGCATGGGCAAGTCGGTCTCCAAGGCGCAGGGCGAGGAGAAGGCCGCGCTGCTCCAGCGCGCCAAGGACCTCGCGAGCCAGGTCAAGGCCGCCGAGGCGGAGGCGGAGAAGCTCGGTGGCGAGCTCGACGACCTTCTGCAGACGGTGCCCAACATCGTCGAGGAGGCCGCGCCTGAGGGCGGCGAGGACGACTACGTCGTGCTCGAGACCTACGGCGAGCCGAGGGCGTTCGACTTCGAGCCCAAGGACCACCTGGAGCTGGGCGAGGCGCTCGGCGCCATCGACATGGAGCGGGGCGCCAAGGTGTCCGGCTCGCGGTTCTTCTTCCTCAAGGGCGTCGGCGCCCGGCTGCAGCTCGGCCTGCTCAACATGGCGATGCAGCAGGCCATCGAGGCCGGGTTCACGCCGATGATCACGCCGGTGCTCGTCAAGCCGGAGACCATGCAGGGCACCGGCTTCCACGTGGCCCACGACAAGGAGATCTACCGCCTGCCCGAGGACGACCTCTACCTCGTCGGCACGTCGGAGGTGGCGCTGGCCGGATACCACGCCCAGGAGATCCTCGACGCCGGCGAGCTGCCGCTGCGCTACGCGGGCTGGTCGTCGTGCTTCCGCCGTGAGGCCGGCTCGTACGGCAAGGACACCAGGGGCATCATCCGGGTCCACCAGTTCGACAAGGTCGAGATGTTCTCGTACGTGCGTCCGGAGGACGCCCACGAGGAGCACCTGCGCCTGCTCGCCTGGGAGAAGGAGATGCTGGCCAAGATCGATGTGCCCTACCGGATCATCGACACGGCGGCGGGCGACCTCGGCATGTCGGCGGCCCGCAAGTTCGACTGCGAGGCGTGGATCCCCACCCAGGGCCGCTACCGTGAGCTGACCTCGACCTCCAACTGCACGGAGTTCCAGGCGCGCCGGCTCGCCGTCCGCTACCGCGACAAGGACGGCAAGCCGCAGCACGTGGCCACGCTCAACGGCACGCTGGCCACGACCCGCTGGATCGTCGCGATCCTGGAGAACCACCAGCAGGCCGACGGCTCCGTGGTGGTTCCCGAGGCGCTGCGGCCCTACGTGGGTCTCGACGTGCTCGAGCCGTCCAAGTAGGCGCGGCGGGCGTCATACCTGATGAGGATGGCGCCCCCGAGCACCACCAGGCCGGTCAGCAGCACGGCCAGGCAGACGGCGACCCCGTACGAGTTCGGGGTGCCCTGCGACCAGCCGTGGAAGGGCGTGTAGACGCACACGTACACGAGCGGCGCGGCCAGCACCCCGACGGCCGCGGGAGTGGGCCGCGCCCGGCCGGCCACCGCCAGCACCAGGCACACGACGGCGCCTGCCAGGGCGGCGATCGCGCCGATGAAGGTCAGCACGGGCGTCAAGTCGCCGCCGGCCCACAACTCCGTCCAGCCGGTGAGCGCGGTGAACAAGCCCAGGGAGCCGGCCGCCGCGAAGCCCAGGTAGGCGCGGTTGTACCGGCGCAGCCCCGCTCCGGCGCCGCCGAACAGCATGCACGCGGCCAGGAAGATCGCCACGTTGCTCTCCGGCGACAGGTCCACCTCGCCGTACCCAGGAGAGCCGGGCCAGCCCACGCGCCGCCACGTGCCGGACACGTCGCGGACCAGGATGCCGTCCAGGCCGTTCGCGACGACCACGACGTGCCCGCCCGGACGGGCCTGCACGGCCAGCGCCATCGAGTAGCGGCCCTCCCCGTACGGATACCGCCGGGCGAACCGCTCGCGGTCGTCACCGGTGAGCGCCCACGACGGGCCCCACGTCTTGCCGCCGTCGTCGGACTGCTCGACGGCCATCCGGTTGGGCACCACTCGATAGCACCGCGTCGCCTGCATGGGGACGCAGGCGGCGCTCTGCAACGGCCTGCTCTCGTCCTGCGGGGCGCCGTCCTGCGACCAAGTGAGCCCGCCGTCCTCGGAGATCCGGGGGAGGCCGTCCCGCACATGGACGGTGATCCGGTCACCGTCCACCTCGACGGAGCGTGCGGTGGGCGTGGGCGCGGCCCCCGTGGCGGTCACCGCCAGCACGGCCAGCGGCATCGTGACGATCACCCGCCAGCGCGTGGAGGACGACTCCAGGCTGCGGCGCCGTACCCACCAGGCCAGGGCGAGCGCGGGCAGTGCGAGGAGGTCTGTGGGATCGGCCAGGACGCGCGACGGGTCCGCCACCAGGGTCCAGGCCTGGGAGGCCAGCTCCGCGCCCGTCTCCGTGGCCTTCACAAGCGTGAAGAGCACCCCGGTCAGTACGGTGGCCGCCAGGTCGGCCCGCCGCCAGAAGAGCAGCGCCACCAGCGCGGGGGCCACGACGAGCCCCGCGACGTCGCTGAGCTTGCCCGTGACGAACCCGGGCAAGGCCTGCTTGAGCAGGTGGTCGTTGACCAAGAGCACGAAAACCCCGGCAACGGTCACGGGGTGACATAACCAGGCGTACCTCATGTAGAGGTGGACGGCCCGGAATCGCGGAAGGTTCGAGGCCGTGACCAACCTGGAACAAGCAAAAGACCGAGGCCCGCTGGAAGCGAACCCCGGTCTGTCTCGCTGCTACAGGTCAGATGGCTCGGACCTGAGAGGCCTGCGGCCCCTTCTGGCCCTGCGTGATCTCGAACTCGACCCGCTGGCCGTCTTCAAGGCTGCGGTAGCCGTTGCCGACGATCTCGGAGAAGTGCACGAACACGTCCGGCGCACCGCCGTCCGGGGCGATGAAGCCGAAGCCCTTCTCAGCGTTGAACCACTTGACGGTTCCCTGAGCCATAAAAGCTCTCCCTCAGGATGTGAATCTTTGGGACCCACACCTCGTGGGTCCCGGTGTGTCGTACAGCAAGCACCCGGGGTGGCTCAGACAAAGTCATGCTGGTTTTCACTACGGGATCAGCTAATACAACGCCATCACATCTAACACCATTCTGGCGCGTTGGTGTTCCCGTACCAACGAAGATTTCTGTCAGGCGGCATCACCCGGCAAACTGGAACCTGTTATGCAGAGCCTTCCCACACCCTGTCTAGTGGCCACTGACCTCGACGGGACCGCGTTGCGCACCGACGGAACCGTGTCTCCCCGCACGGTCGCCGCCTTCGGCAGAGTCGAGGAATCCGGGGCCATGCTCGTGTTCGTGACGGGGCGTCCGCCTCGGTGGATGGGCGAGGTCGCGGGTGCCGTACGTCACCGCGGGCTCGCAATCTGTGCGAACGGGGCACTGATCTACGACCTTCACACCGAACGGATAGTGGAATCTCACCTGATCGCGGTGGAAGTGCTCCAGGAAGTCGTGGGTCAGCTAAGAGCGAACGTGTCCGACCTCGTATTTTCGGTCGAGTATGAAGTGGGTTTTGCGCATGAGTCCGATTTCCTGCTCGGCGGCTTGGACAAGCACGCCCGAGCGGTACGTGTCGACTCCGTGACCGCCCGCCCGTGCGTGAAGCTGCTGGCCCTGCACCCGGCCCTGGGACCGGACGAGTTGCAGGCCACCGTGCACGGGCTGGTGGGCCATCTGGTGACCGCGACCCACTCCAGCCGCAGGGGCCTGATCGAGATGAGCGCCCAGGGGGTGACGAAGGCGTCGGCCCTGGCGGCACTCGCCGGGCAGCACGAGATCAAGCCTTCTGAGGCGATCGCGTTCGGTGACATGCCGAACGACCTGCCCATGCTGAGCTGGGCAGGCACGTCGTACGCGGTCGCGAACGCGCACCCGGACGTGCTGGCGGCGGTCGACCACGTGACCGCGGCCAACGACGACGACGGCGTCGCACAGGTGATCGAGCGCCTCTTTGGATAGCCGCGAGCAGCGGCTATCCAAAGCAGGCGCGTGCGCCACTACAGATAGCTGCGTTCAGCAGTTATCTGCAGCAGGCGCTCTGCGCCGCTACGGATGGCTGCGTTCAGCAGCTATCCGCAGTTGGCGCTTGCGCCACTACGGATGGCTGCGTTCAGCAGTTATCTGCAGCCGGCGCTCTGCGCCGCTACAGGTACGGCCCCGAGCCGCCGGGCGGCCTGTGCTGGTCGTCGCCCTGCGGCACACCGGGCAGCGCCCTGCGCATCTGCTCCAACTGGGCACGGGCGGCCATCTGCTGCGCGAACAGCGTGGTCTGGATGCCGTGGAACAACCCTTCGAGCCAACCGACCAGCTGGGCATGCGCGATGCGCAGCTCAGCCTCGCTCGGCGGCGCGCCGTTCTCCTCCGTGAACGGCAGCGACAGGCGCTCCAACTCGTCGACCAACTCCGGCGCCAGACCGTCCTCGAGCTCCTTGATGGAGGACTCGTGGATCTCCTTCAACCGCTTGCGGCTGGCCTCGTCGAGGGGAGCCGCCCGGACCTCGTCGAGCAGCTGCCTGATCATGCTGCCGATCCGCATCACCTTGGCGGGCTGCTCGACCAGGTTCGTGACCGATCGATCATCGTCACCGCTATCGCCCTGACCTTGGAAGTCAGGGCCCACCACCACGATGTGGGGGGTGTTGTTGTCCTCAGCATTCATAACACTCACCGTACTAGCAGGATCTTGCCGACGTGCTCCCCCGAATCCATCATTCGGTGCGCTTCAGCGGCATCTGGCATCGGCACTTTCGCGTGCACCACAGGGCGCACCGCTCCCGCGCCGACGAGGGGCCACACGTTCTCCACGACACTACGCACGATGGCGCCCTTCTCGTCCACGGGACGGGAGCGGAGCGTCGTGCCGTGGACGGCGGCGCGCTTGGCGAGCAGGGCCGACAGGTCGACCTCGGCCTTGCGGCCGCCCTGCAGCCCGATGATCACCAGCCGGCCGCCGGTGCGGAGCGCCTGGACGTTTCCCGCGAGGTATTTGGCGCCCATGATGTCGAGGATCACGTCCGCGCGTACTTTGTCGGAGAAGTCCTCCTCGCGGTAGTTGATGACCTCGTCCGCGCCGAGCGCCCTGACGCGCTCGGCCTTGGCCGCCGAGCCGACGGTCGTGACGACGTACGAACCGAGCGCCTTGGCCAGCTGCACGGCGAACGTGCCGATCCCGCTGGCGCCGCCGTGCACCAGCAGCGTCTCGCCCCTGCGCAGCCGCCCGACCATGAAGACGTTGGACCACACCGTGCACGCCACCTCCGGCAGCCCGGCGGCCTCCACCAGCGCCACCCCGTCGGGCACCGGCATGACCTGCTGCCAGGGCACGGCTACGCGCTCAGCGTAACCGCCGCCTCCCAGCAGCGCGCACACCTCGTCGCCCGGCTTGAAGTGCTCGACGTCCGCGCCGACCTCGGCCACCACGCCGGAGACCTCCAGCCCCGGGTACGGGGGCGCGCCGGGCGGCGGATCGTAAAATCCCTGTCTCTGTATGACATCGGCCCGGTTGACGGCCGAGGCGGCCACGTCGATGAGCACGTCTCCGCGCTCGACACGGGGCTCCGGCACCTCGTGCCACTCCAGCACCTCGGGTCCGCCCGGCTCGGCGATCTCAATGGCTCGCATGCGAACTACGGTAGCCGGGCAAAGAAGTTGTGGGTTGCCAGGCTCCCCGGTAGCCCGTGGCGTTAATCTGCAAGGTATTTGCTGCCCCTTTAGACCCACCCGAGGGGGAACACGGTGGCAAGACACGATCGAGAGGAATCGCTGGAGGAACAGCTGGCCTGGCTCGACGCGATCAAGGAGACGGAGGAGACCCCCGTCTCTGTAAGCGCACCGGCAGCTGCTTCCGATGAGCCGATCTCCTCGCCGTACCCCCAGGACCCCTGGCGGCTGGTCCCCGCGCAGCAGGACACGCCGACGCCTCCGCTGTTCCGCGCGGCCGTCGACTCCGTGTACGGCGCCGCGGCGGCCGAGGACCTTCCCGAAGGCGAGAGCGAGGCGGCTGAGTGGCTCGGCAAGGCCAGCACGGCGATGAAGGAGCCGGCGACCCTGCCGCCGAGCGTGGAGGACGACCCCTTCCACGCCCCGCTGAAGCCGTTGCCGCGTCCTGACGACACCGACACGTACACGCTGTCGTTCACCCCGCCAGAGACGGCGGAGGAGAAGGCCACCGCGGAGCAGGCCGCAGGCGAGGCGGAGGAGGCGTCCTGGACGACGGTGCCCGAGTGGGCGCGTG
Organism: Nonomuraea sp. NPDC049400; assembly: GCF_044466425.1. NCBI lineage: Bacteria > Bacillati > Actinomycetota > Actinomycetes > Streptosporangiales > Streptosporangiaceae > Nonomuraea > Nonomuraea sp. NPDC049400. The sequence continues at coordinate 168,258 of NZ_JBITMP010000013.1, read as the reverse complement.
CTCCCGAGCCTGCCGCGGAGGAGCCGGAGGCGTCCGCCGCCGAAGGCGGATCCGCCGCGGAGGAGGACGACGACGAGGCCGCCTGGGCGGACACCTCCCCGAGGAACGAGCGGCCGCAGTGGCCGGAGCCGTCGGACACCCTTCCGGCGATCCAGCCCCCTCAGTGGGCGGAGCGGGACAGCTCCCCGGAGGACGAGCGCTCCCAGCACACCGAGCCCGAGGAACGGCCCTCGTGGGCGGAGACGGCCAAGCAGGACAAGTCGTCGTGGACGGAACCGGCCAAGCAGGACAAGCCATCGTGGACGGAGCCGCACGAGCAGGAGAGGTCGTCGTGGACCGAGCCGCTCCTGCCGGAGCCTTCCGCGCAGCAGGAGCCGCTCCACCAGCCCGAGCGTCCCCACCAGCCTGACCGTCCCCACCAGCCCGAGCCTCCGCACCGGGAGGAGCGCCCGCAGTGGACCGAGCAGCACGAGTGGCGCCCCGCGGAGCGCGAGATCCCGCCGCAGCGCCTCCGCCGCCCGGCCCCGATCCCGGTGTTCACCGCCCCGCCGCGCCCCCCGGTCGCCGGACGTCCCACCGCGGACAGCCTGGACCCGGAGTCCCTGCTACGCGGACGGCGTAACGCCCCCTCCAAGGGCTGGCGCCGCCTCATCTACAAGGCGTCGGGTGGCTGGATCAAACCGGGCGAGCCCCCGGAGGTACGCCGCCGCCGCGAGCTGGTGACCAGGGCCCGCACCCCGGTCACCGCCGGCCATCACCGCGTGGCCGTGCTGAGCCTGAAGGGCGGCGTGGGCAAGACCACGACCACGGTCGGCCTCGGCGCCACCCTGGCGCAGATGCGCGGCGACCGCGTGATCGCCGTGGACGCCAACCCCGACAGGGGCACCCTGTCCGACAAGCTCGTCCTGGAGACCTCGGCCACCGTGCGCGACCTGCTCAACGAGCGCGACCAGGTCAAGCGCTACGTCGACATCAGGGCGTTCACCTCGCAGGCGCCCTCGCGGCTGGAGGTGCTCGCCTCCGACCGCGACCCGTCGGTCTCCGAGGCGTTCAGCGGCGCCGACTACCAGGCCGTCTCCCAGGTGCTGGAGAACTTCTACTCGATCTGCATCACCGACTGCGGCACCGGCCTGCTCCACTCCGCGATGGGCGGCGTGCTCGGCCTGGCCGACCAGATCGTGCTGGTCAGCTCCCCGTCCGTGGACGGCGCCAGGGCGGCGTCGGCGACGCTCGACTGGCTGGAGGCGCACCATTACGCCGACCTGGTGAAGAACGCGACCGTGGTGCTGTGCAGCGTCCGCCCGCGCTCGAAGTCGGCGGTCGACATCAAGAAGCTGGAGGCCCATTTCGCCGCCAGGTGCCGCGCGGTGATCCGCGTGCCGTACGACCCCCACTTGGAGGAGGGCGCGGAGATCGACCTCGATCGGCTCCAGGAGCCGACCAGGGACGCCTACCTGCAGCTCGCCGCCTGCGTGGGCGACGGCTTCGCGGGGCAATGAGAAACCTGCTACGTGGACTGCCGAGGCACGGCAGTCACGTAGCAGGCTTTCGTCCGTCGGCGGAGGGTGTGGGATTCGAACCCACGAGGCCATCGCTGACCTGGCCGCTTTCAAGGCGGCTGCACTCGTCCACTATGCGAACCCTCCCGTGCGGAAACCACGATAGCGGCTGCAGTGACAGCGGTGTACGTTCAGGAGGTGGCGGATCTCAACGTTGAGGTGGAGCGCGGCGACGCGGCAGTGCTCGTACGCCTCGACGGTGACCTGGACAAGCTCACCGCGCCACAGCTCAGGGAGTGCCTGGGGAAGTTGCTCTCCGAGGGGCGGGTGAGGGTCGTCATCGACACGGAGGAGCTGGAGTTCTGCGATTCCAGCGGCCTGTGGGCGCTGGTGGAGCACCAGCGCCGGGTCGCCGCGCAGGCAGGTTCGTTACGACTGGTCGGCGTGCACGGGGTGCTGCAGCGCGTGCTCGACGTGACGGGACTCAAGGCAGCCTTCGACGACGTGCTCAACGCGGAGCGATAAGGGTCACTAGCCGAGTTGTGACAGCAGCCACTTGGGGCCGACGGTCTCGGCGCCCAGCTCGTGCACCCGTTCCCGCAGCCCGCGATCCGCGGTGACGACGAGCACGCGCTCCCATGGTCTGGCCTGCCGCACCACGTCCACGATCGCGTCGTCCCCGCTCCCTGTGGCCGCGACCACCTGAACCCCTGGCACAGCCGGCGCGCTCCTGGCCGCGCCCTCCACGACCGCCACGACGCGCGGGAACCACTGCGCCAGGACGGGATGCGTCAGCCGCAGCTTCGACACGTCCTCGAGCAGCCGCGTCGCCGCCCCCAGCCGGTCGTGCCACCAGCCGTGCTCGGCCCGCGCGCCCACGATGTTGGCCACGTCGAGCACGATGATCTCCGGCCTGATCTCGCCCTGGATGTCGTCCCAGGTCGCGGCGAAGCCGGGATGCAGCCGCCGGTCGGTGACCTCCGGCAGCGGCAACCAGCGCAGCTCGCTGCTCTCGCTGTTGGCGGGCGCCGCGGCCAGCAACTCGGCCGCCTCGGCGATCACCGTCTCGAACGCCCACCCGCCGTGATCGTCACGGTAGACGCCCTGCACCCGCAGCCCGTCGCCGGCGAGCGCCGCCTCTTCGCGGGCCTCGCGCAGTGCGCTGGTGACGGTGTCCTCGTGGCTGTCGCGCGCCCCGCCCGGCAGCCCCCACGTGCCGCCGTGGTGGCTCCACCAGGAGCGCTTCTGCATGAGCACATGCGGCACGCCGAGGTCGTCATGGTGTACGACGAGGAGCCCGGAGGCGCCATGCAGGCCCCAGTGCCTGTGGCCTTGGGAGCACTCGGTCCAGCCGTCACCGTCCTTGGCCGCCATGGAGTGATTCTCTCAGCCTCCGCTCTTGCTGAAATGCTGCAGGTCCTTGGCGCCCGACCAATAGCCGCCCCACTCCCAGCCGACCTGAGCGAAGGCCTTTACCACCTTGTCACCAGGATTTATTACACCTTTCCCCTTCATGGGGCGCTTTGTGAACTTCTTGGATGCTTTGTGCGCTGTTTCGCCACTTGCGGTGATATATGGGTTAACGAGGGGATTGACGTCTATCGCTTCCCCGTACGCGTGTTTGGACCAGTTACTTGACCCGGTCGCCTGGCGGCAGTTGAACGCCGAGGTGTTGTTGGCCTCGATCGAGTCGAAGTCGTCGCCCTTGTACACGTCCACCAGCTTCATCCGCTCGATGGGCCAGCGCCAGCCGTACAGCTTCCTGAAGACCGTCACGATGTCGTCGGTGACCGTCTTGCGCACCACCAGCTCCCCGGTGTGCGGCTTGTTGTCGAAGCCCCAGTACGTCATCGTGATCAGCCGCAGGTCGCTGTAGTGGACCGGGCAGCCGGGACGCCACGAGTACGGCAGGCGGTCGCGGGAGACCTTCGAGACCTTGGCGCTGAACGCCGGCGGAGCCGTCGGACTGGGTGTGGGTGTGGCCGATTCGGCCGGCTGGTGCGCGGGAGCGGGCACCGTGGATGAGGAGCCCGTTGTGGCAGGCGCCTGCGTCCCGCACGAAACGGACGCGAGCACCACGAACGCCATGGCGGCAGCACGTTTCATCTCGCCACCATATGCGACGTTCAAGCAGCTCAAGGCACTATCAGCACAGTATGGCGAGCCCTTTTCGCAAGCCCGACCGCCACCGAGCCGTGCCAGGTGGAGCGCGAGCGTCCCACCACGATGGCGTCGGCCATATATGCGCTGGCCAGCGTCTCCAGCTCGCGCGCCGCGTCGCCGCGCACGCTGACGAACTGCCATGGCACGCCCGCGCCCTTCAACTCGTCCTGCAGGTCCTCGCTCAGATCGGTCGCCGCGTCGGGGATGATCGGCGACCCGGCGAAGAACCACAGCGCGGCGCTGTTGAGCGATTCGACGAAAGCGATGAGCAAGGAGGCCTGGTCTCTGCGGGCCAGCCCGGCCGCGTAGGTGCGGACTCCGTCCGCTACCTGCGGTGGATCGCTGGACGCGGTCCACCGTACGCGAGCGCGTTGCGGCTCGGGCCCGATCCGTCGAAGCCCACCACGAGCAGGCCGGCGCCGTCCTTGCCGATTTCGAACTGCCCCGCGGGGAGCCTGCCGGTCAGAGGCTCCCATCCGGGGTCTGTGTCACCGCCGAACACGGCACGTCTCGCGTCAGTTTTCGGAGTGTCGTGATGGACCCGCAGCGGAGCGAGGACGTCCATCACGGCCTCCCGAGCGGAGCTCGGCAGTCAGCCCGTCGCGGCGGGCCAGCTCGCGCAGGGCGTCGGCCGCGTAGATCACGAGAGACAGGAACGAGATCGCGGCGATCGAGCCGCCGAGCCACAGGTCGTTGACCGTCGCGTCCACGTAGGTCGCGCCCCTCGCCTGGTAGCCGACCGCGAACGGCGCGGCGACCAGCCACAGGCCGCCCAGGAACAGCAGGACGAGGGCGGAAACGCCCAGCTTCGCCTTCATCGGTTCTCCTCCACTCCGACCAGGGACGTCTTGCCGTTCCTGCGGTGCTCACCGGAATTGTTGAGGTCCTCGCGCAGCGCCTCGACGAGCGGCGCCAGCAGGCTCGCCAGCTCGGCGGACGACGCCTGAGGCGCCGTCGGCGCGGGCTCGGGCTCCGGCTCGGGCCGGCGCTGACGTACGACCACCAGGCCCCGCGTCACGAGCTCCTCGTAAATGGCCGCAACGAAGCAGATCGCGCCGATCAGCCCCACGACGGCCACGCCCAGACCGGTGAAGAACTCGGATTGGGTGGCGTTCGTCCAGTCGGCGTTCTCCGGCTGGGTGCCGAGCGCGAAGGGCGCGATCATCAGCCACAGCCCGGCCAGCACGGCCAGGGCAGCCGCGACGGTGCCCACAAACTTGCGAATCATTGTGAGATTCCTCCTGTTACGAGGTCTTTCTGCGGGGGCACGGCCTGGGCGATCAGGGCGCGCGAGGTGGGCCGCAGCACGGTGTGTGCGACCGACCTGGCCCGCTCGCGTTCCGTGCGACCGTCCGGCGGCGCCATCTTGGCGACCGCGGTGAGCAGCGCGGAGCGTTCGCCGTTCGCCCGCTCGATGCGCTGGGCGATGAGCTCGAGCAGCAGCCCGGCAAGGACGAGGTCGTCCTTGCTGAGCGGCTTCTGCGCCGGGGGCGGCGTCGAGGAGCCGCGCAGCGGCAGCTCCTTGAGGTAGATCGTGGCCACGAACCCGATCAGCGCGATGGGCACGCCCACCATGAACACGGTCTCCAGGCCCCGCGTGAACGCTTCCAGCACGATGTGCTTGATCGGCTCGGGCAGTTGCTGGATGGCTCCCGGGCTGCCGAGCTTGACCTCCCCGCCGCCGGGCAGCGCGATGTGCGCCGCCCTGAGCATGTCGGCCATCTCGTCCTTGAGACGGTTCGTCAGGATCGCGCCGAACGCCGCCACGCCGACGGCGCCGCCCAGCGAGCGGAAGAACGACACGCCCGACGTGGTCGAGGCCATGTCGCGCAGCTCCGAGCCGTTCTGGGCGGCCAGGATGAGCATCTGCATGGACAGTCCGAGCCCGATGCCCAGCACCGCCACGTCGAAGCCGATGAGCCACTCGCTGGAGTCCACGTGCAGCTTGGACAGCAGGAACAGCCCGACGGCCACGATCAGCAGGCCCGCGACCGGGAAGATCTTCCACTTGCCGGTCTGGGTGACGATCTTCCCGGAGATCACGCCGGCCAGGAACAGCGCCACCACCATGGGCAGTGTCATCAGACCGGACTGGGTGGGGGTGAGGCCCTTGACGATCTGCAGGTACTGCGGCAGGTAGATCATCGCGCCGAACATCGCCATGCCGACGAACAGCGAGGCGAGGCTGGTGAGCACGAACGTGCGGTTGCGGAACAGCCGCGGCGGCAGGATCGGGTTGCGCGCGGTCCGCTCGGCCACCACCGCCAGGGCCAGCATGAGCAGGCTGAGCGCCGCCAGGAAGTACGTCCAGAACGAGTTCCACTCGAACTCGACGCCGCCCAGCGTCAGCAGCAGCATGAGCGAGCTCGCGCTGGCCGTGATCGTGGTCGCGCCCCAGATGTCGATGGAGGTGCTCCGCCTGACCTTCGGCAGCTTCAGCACCTTCTGGATCACGATGAAGGACACCACCGCGAAGGGCACCACGACGTAGAAGCACCAGCGCCAGCCGAGCCAGTCGGTGTCCACCAGGAATCCGCCGAGCAGCGGCCCCGCGACCGTGGAGATCCCGAAGACCGCGCCCATGTAGCCGGAGTAACGGCCGCGCTCGCGGGGCGAGACGATGTCTCCCAGGATCACCTGCGCGAGTGCCGACAAACCACCCACGCCAAGGCCCTGCACGGCCCGTGCCGCGATGAGCTGCCCGATGTCCTGCGACAGACCGGCCACCAGCGAGGCCGCCACGAACAACCCCAACGCGGTCTGGAAGAGGAGCTTGCGCCCGAACAGGTCGGACAGCTTGCCCCACAACGGCGTGGAGACCGTCATCGTCAACATGGTCGCCGAGGCGACCCATGAGTACTGGTCCTGACCGCCGAGCTCCCCCACGATCGTCGGCAGCGCCGTGCCCACCACCGAAGTCGAGATCATCGACGTGAGCATCGCGAGCATGAGCCCGGACATGACCTCGAGGATTTCGCGGTGGGTGTACTGCCGCCTCGCGGGGGGTGCGGCCTGCGCCTGCGCTACCACTTCACCACATCCCCTTACTACAGCTTTACTCAATGGAGTATACGTGCGTTTACTAGCCGCGCGGCAAGTGGGGTCCGGTTGAGTAGAGTGCGAGCATGGACGCCCAGGTGACGGACGCCCGGCCGCGCGACCGCGAGGCCACCCGCGAGCGGATCTTGCGTGCGGCCCGCACGTTGTTCGGCGAGCACGGGTACGAGCGGGTGACCGTCCGGATGATCGCCGCGGCCGCGGACGCCAACATCGCCCTGGTGGGACGTTATTTCGGCTCCAAGGCCGGCCTCTTCGGCGCGGTCCTGGAAGGCGAGCCGACCATCCGCGACCTGTTCAGCGGCGACTTCGAGAGCCTGCCGCGGCGGCTGGCCGAATACGCGGCCGAGCGCATGGAGCACCCGCCGGAGAGCCCGATCCTGCGCACGCTTGAGCGCTCGGCGGGCCACCCCGAGGTCCAGGCGGTGGCCCAGGAACGCCTGCTCACGGCCGTGCTCCACCCGCTGGAGGAGCTGCTCGGCGGCACGGACGCGCACGCCAGGGCCCGCATGGCCACGGCGGTCTTCCTCGGCATCGGCGCCATGCGCCGCCGCCTCGGCCCCGAGACGCCCACCCCCGCCGACGTCGACCGCCTGACCGCGGTCTTCGAGGCGTGCCTGAAAGTTTCACCTGCCTAGACGGCCCTGGCCTGGGGATATGCCGCGAGCAGCGGTCGGATGTCTTTCAGTGGGCTGTGACGGCTACCTACCATCCGAATGTCGGTGGGAGCGCTCCCACGGCTACGGCATGACGGACGGAGTGAATTCCATGTCTCGCAGAAGGCCCATGTTGGCGGTGCTCCTCGCGGCGGCCGCCATGGCCGTGGCGGGGTCGGTCGTCCTCTCCTCGACCACCACCGCCGCGGCCGCCGACTCCGCTTTCTACGTGGATCCGCAGACCAACGCGGCCAAGTGGGTCGCCGCGAACCCCAACGACAGCCGTACCCCGGTGATCAGGGACCGGATCGCCGCCGTGCCCCAGGGCAGGTGGTTCGCCACGTACAACCCCTCCGCCGTGCGGAGCCAGGTCGACTCGTACGTCGGCGCGGCCGCCGCGGCAGGCAAGATCCCCATCCTGGTCGTGTACGAGATGCCGAACCGCGACTGCGGGGGCGCCAGCGCGGGCGGCGCGCCGGACCACGCGTCGTACCGGGCCTGGATCGACCAGGTCGCGGCGGGTCTCGGTGGCCGGCCCGCCACGATCGTGCTGGAGCCGGACGCGCTGGCCATCATGTCCAACTGCATGAACTCGGCGCAGCAGGCCGAGGTCAAGGCGTCCATGGCTTACGCGGGCAAGAAGTTCAGGGCGACGTCGTCGCAGGTGAAGGTGTACTTCGACATCGGGCACGACGCGTGGCTGTCCGCCTCGGAGGCCGCCTCCAGGCTGGTCGGGGCCGACGTGGCCAACAGCGCCGACGGCATCGCGGTCAACACCTCCAATTACCGCTCCACGCCCGGGCTGGTGTCGTACGCGAAGAGCGTCATCGCGGCGACCGGCGTGTCCAGGCTGAAGGCGGTCATCGACACCAGCCGCAACGGCAACGGGCCGCAGGGCAGCGAGTGGTGCGACCCGCCGGGCCGCGCGACGGGCACCTGGAGCACCACCAACACGGGTGACTCGGCGATCGACGCCTACCTCTGGGTCAAGCTGCCGGGCGAGGCCGACGGGTGCATCGCGGCGGCCGGGCAGTTCGTGCCGCAGCGGGCGTACGACCTGGCCATGGCCGCCGCACCGCCCACCGTGACCCCCACGGTGACCCCGACGGTCACTCCCACTGTGACGCCGACCACGGGGCCGTCGGGCTGCGCGGCGACGTACAAGGTGACGAGCCAGTGGCAGGGCAACTTCCAGGGTGAGGTGACCGTGAAGAACACGGGTTCGTCCGGGATCTCCGGATGGAAGGTCGGCTGGACGTTCCCGAACGGGCAGACGATCTCGCAACTCTGGAACGGCAACCTCTCGGGCAGCGGCACCGTCACCGTCACGAACCTCAACTGGAACGGCGCACTGGCGGCCGGCGCGACCACCACGTTCGGCTTCGTGGCCAGTTGGAACGGCCAGAACGGCGTCCCGTCGCCGGTGACCTGCACGGCCTCCTGAGACCCGATGGGCCCCGGTCGAGGGGCCCATCGGCGAAATAACGGCGCCTTCGCGGCTGTTGCACAGTGCCAGGTCACACCGCTCTGCGAAAGGCGCGTACTCATGGCTCTGCCGCTGTCCATCCTTGATCTGGCGATCATCGGCGAGGGCGAGACGGCGGCCGACAGCCTCGCCGGCAGCGTGGCCCTGGCCCAGCGGGCCGAGGACCTGGGTTACCGGCGGGTCTGGTACGCCGAGCACCACAACATGCCGAGCATCGCGTCCTCGGCGACCAGCGTGCTCATCGCCCACGTCGCCGCCCACACCCGGACGATCCGCCTCGGAGCGGGCGGCGTCATGCTCCCGAACCACTCGCCGCTGACCATCGCCGAGCAGTTCGGCACCCTGGAGACCCTGCACCCAGGACGCATCGACCTCGGTCTCGGCCGGGCACCGGGCAGCGACCAGCAGACCCTGCGCGCGCTGCGGCGCACCCCGTCGTCCGCCGACTCGTTCCCGCAGGACGTTCTGGAGCTCCAGGGCTACCTCGCGGGCGAGTCCCGGATCCCGGGCGTGGACGCCACGCCGGGCAAGGGCACGAACGTGCCGCTCTACATCCTCGGCTCCTCGTTGTTCGGCGCCCAGCTCGCCGCCGCGCTGGGGCTCCCGTACGCGTTCGCCTCCCACTTCGCGCCCACCGCGCTGGAGGAGGCCGTGGCGCTCTACCGGCGCGACTTCAAGCCGTCCGCGCAGCTCGACCGGCCGTACGTCATCGCCGCGCTCAACGTGATCGCGGCGGACACGCCGGAGGAGGCACAGGAGCAGTTCCTGGCCTCGAAGCGGCTGAGGGTGAGCAGGTTCCTGGGGCGGGGGCGCACGTTCACGACGGAGGAGGCCGACATGATCCTCGAGTCGCCGGCTGGGCAGCAGATCGTGCAGATGGCCAAATACTCGGCCGTCGGGGACCCGGCGGAGGTCAAGGACTATGTCAACCGGTTCGCCGAGCACGCCGGGGCGGACGAGCTGATCGTCGCCTTCTCCGCGCCCGACAGGAAGGCGGGGCTGCGCTCGGCCGAGCTGCTGGCGGAGGCACACGGGCTCTGAAGGGAGCCCGGACACTTCACGTGCCGCCGACACGGAGACCATGCTCCGGAGCGGGGCCCTCGATCTCGCCCACCTAATATGTGACGTACGAGGGCATGGGCATGGTGGACGAGGACGGCCGTCACCGGGAGCGGCTGCACGTGCGAGGCGTCGCGCTGCCGTCGGAGGAGTGGGCCGAGTTCTGGATCGTGGACGGCAGGCTGACGTGCGAGCCGCTGCCCGGCGCCACCACGGTCGTGGACGGAGGCTGGCTGCTGCCAGGGCTCGTGGACGTGCACACACATCCAGGCGCCCGGCGTCCAGGAGAGCCGCTCGACCCGGCGCTGCTCCGGCAGCACGGGCGCGAGCACCTGGCGGCCGGTGTGACGCTCCTGCGCGTGCCTGGTTCGGCCGACCGGCTCCCGACGTGGTTCGGCGCGGAACCGGACCAGCCGCGCGTCGTCTCGGCCGGTCGCTGGCTGGGCCTGCCCGGCATGTTCTACGACGGGTGGACGCGGCACGTCGGCGAGGCGGAGCTGGCGGACGCGGCGGTCGAGGAGGCGCGCGCGTCCGGGGGCTGGTGCAAGGTCTACGCGGATTGGGTGGTCGGCGAGGAGGGGCTCGATGCGCCGCCGCTCCCGGGCCCCCTGCTCGCCGAGCTGACTCGGCGGGTGCACGCCATGGGCGGCCGGGTCGCCGTGCACGCGCAGACGGCGGCAGGCGCCAGGATCGCGGTCGAGGCGGCGGTGGACAGCCTCGAACATGGCCTGGGCCTCGATGCGGCGCTACTGGACCGGATGGCCCGCCAGGGGACGGCCCTGGTGCCCACGTTCACGGTCTGGGAGACATTCGAGCAGGTCGCCCGCTCATCGGGCGCGGAGCGGTTCCGTGCGTGGTTCCGTGCGGCACACGCCCGTCTGGGGCCGCTGGTGTCGGCCGCGTACGAGTCCGGCGTGACGGTGCTGGCGGGGACTGACAGTTACGGGACAACCGAACTCCCGCACGGACGAGTGGCCGGCGAGGTGCGCCACCTGGCGGCGTCCCCCATGCCCGTCGCAGCGGCGATCGGCGCGGCCTCATGGACGGCGCGGTCGTTCCTGGGCTTCCCCGGGCTCGAGCAGGACGCCCCCGCCGATCTGGTCGCTTACGACCTGGACCCCCGCACCGATCTCGCCGTCCTGTACACGCCCGCACGCGTGATCCACCGCGGCCGGATCATCCGCTGAGGGCAGTCGCCAGATCTGGCCGTGTTCACCGGTCGGTGGGCGGCTTGATCCGGACCCGCTCATCCTCGGGGCGGCTCTCGATGTCGTCGAGCTGCTCGCGGATCGTCTTCCGCAGGTCGTCGTAGTCCCGGAAGGAGTAGTCGTTGAACAGGGTGTAGCCGGTCCACATCAGGTTGGCGCACACCCGCGGCGGCACCTTGCCCGTGGCCGCGCCCATGCCGACCAGTGCCACCGACTCGATACTGCCCGGCTCCTTCTCGTTCTGCATGTGGATGGCCTGGAACGCGGCGGCGCACGCCATGGCCACGTTCAGCGTCTCGCTCACGTTCTGCACCGACTGCACCATCGTCGGCGTCGAGATCAGGAACTTCGGGTTGCTGGCCCCGGACGGTACGCACACGGCGCTTCCCACCGGCAGCGATCCTTCGAACTGATCGCGGATCGCCCGCTGGACGCGCAGCTGGATCCCGGCTCCGAGGTGCCGCTTGATGACCGCGTCGACCCCGCCGTCCATCCGTCCGCGGGAGTTGGTCGGGCTGACCCAGGCGTCGACGTGCTCGGAGACCAGCGAGCCCTTGTGGATCTCGACCTCAGGGGTGTCGGCGAAGGCCGCCAGCCACTCCTGCACCACCTTGGCGTTGACGTCCACCAGCACCACCTTGAGCAGCGGCTTCACGTGCTTGACTGTCAATTGCTTGCTCCGGGTGCGGGGGAGGGACGTTTTCCAGCAGGTACGAAGATACCGCGCCACAAGGGCGAACGGGATCTTGCCCCCGACATCGCATCCGCGATCTTCACACGGCACAATTCCCCCCACTTCAGTCCCCCGTGCCGTCACCGGCACGCCTCGCCCTTCCGGGAGCCCACGATGCGTGACGTCAACACCCCCACCTCACCCGAACCGAACGACCCGAACGACCCGCTGGCCCTGGCCGAGCTCTTCCAGAACGGCGGCGAGCCGTGGCTGCCGCTCCTGAAGCCGGTCATCGAGGCACAGCCGGCCGCGGCCACGTTCATCGGTCCTGGCCGAAGCCCGCAGGTCGTGCCCGTACGGGAACTGACCTTCCAGGCGCTCAAGCCCAACCCGCCGCACAAGTGGAAGGTCGTCGTCTTCGGCCAGAACCCGTACCCGCGGGCCGAGAGCGCCACCGGCATCGCCATGTTCGACAACACCTTCCACGACTGGGCCGACAGCCAGTTCGGCAAGGTCATCACCATCCGCTGCATCATCAAGGCGGCGGCGATGTGGAAGCACGGGATCCCCAAGAAGACGCCGATCGCCGACATCCGCAAACTCCTGAAGCAGCACGACACCGTGCAGCCGCCCGAGTGGTTCCAGGCGATGCTCACGCAGGGCGTGCTGCTTCTGAACGCGGCACTCACCGCCAGCAGCGACGGGGCCATGGGCACCGACCAGCACGCCGCGTTCTGGCGACCGGTCGTCGAGAGGCTCGTCGAGGAGATCCTGAAGGCCAAGCAGAACGCCGACGAGAAGGATCGGGGCGTGGTGTTCGCGTGGTGGGGGGTGCACGCCCGCAGCCTGAAAGAGGTCGTACTCCGGCTGCAGAAGAAGTACCCCGAGGTGGAGGTCCGGCACATCGACCACCCCAACCCCGCCGCACAGGGCGACATCTTCTGCGACGGCACCCACTTCGCCGACGTGAACACGGCACTCACGGAGCTCGGTGCCGACGAGATCGACTGGCTGCCCGGCAAGGGGTGGAACACGCTCGCGGCGCAAGCCGGCGGGGCCGACGCGGACACCGCCGACCGCATGGGGGCGTTCATCGCCTCCACGATGGAGCTGCACAAGCTCTACCTCGAACGGCTCGCCAGCGTCAAGGACGAGGGGCTGGAGCTGCCGGCGATCACCGGCGTGTTCGACACCCCGCTCATGGACTTCCGCGAGGCCGTCACCCCGGTGGCCAAGCTGCTGTCGGGGCTCGACTGGCACACGGAGCAGTCGTACCGGTTCGGCGAGAAGCAGTCGGCCGGCGCGACCGACGGCCTGTCCGCGGACGAGATCGCGGCACTCTACCTCTACACCTGCGAGTCGGCGTTCTACCGGCAGATCAACGCCACTCTCCGCAACCCGGACCGCACCCGGATCGTCCCGTACCTCCCGTACCTGCGACTCCTGTTCTCGGCCGTGTCGCGCCTGCCGGCCCGTACGGAACCGCTGTGGCGCGGGGTGTCGCTGGACCTGCGGGCGCAGTACCCGGTCGGCCGGACCGTCACGTGGTGGGGCGTGTCCTCATGTACGTCGAAGCTCGGCGTGGCCCAGGCGTTCCTCGGCCGCCGCGGCAAGCGGACGCTCTTCGAGGTGCACCCCGCGCGGGCCGTGGGCATCCGCAGTTTCTCCGCGTTCACCGGCGAGGAGGAGTTCATCCTCGCCCCGGGCACGCAGCTCAAGGTGACCGACGTGAAGTCCGAGCGCGGCGGCCTGTGCACCGTGACGCTCACCGAACTGGCCGAGCAGCACCTGGTGGCGTGAGCAGCTGAAGGCGTTTCCAGGATCACGCAGGGCGGGGGCGGCGGTCGTCGGCGTCGTACTCCGCCCGGGCCTCCTCGACCTTGCCCATGTTGGCGCCGGCCCAGTCGGCCAGGGCGGCGAAAAGGGGAGCCAGGCTGCGTCCCAGATCGCTGATTTCGTACTCGACCCGCGGCGGCACCTCGGGATGGTAGGTGCGCACCACGAGACCGTCGCGCTCCAACTGCCGCAGCCGCTGGGTCAGCACCTTGGGCGTGATCGTGGTGATGCGCCGCTCCAGCTCCACGAAGCGCTGCCGGCCGTACTCGTTGAGGGTCCAGAGGATCGGGGTGGTCCAGCGGCTGAAGACGATGTCGACGACCGGGGCGATCGGGCAGGCCTGCTCGGGCGCAGCCGGCACGGTCGCCGTCCGGGGCGCGTTGCCGCTCATGCGGATCCCCTCTGACATAGTTACTTTCCTCTAGGTACCTACTATACAAAGGATGCTAGCTTCCCGGCATGACCACGCTGCCGATGCCGGTCTCCGCGGAGCGCTTTCTGGCCGAGCCGCATCTCGCCACCCTGACCACCTTCAGGCCGGACGGGTCTCCCCACGTGGTGGCCGTCCGTTTCACCTGGGACCGCGAGGCGGGACTGGCCCGCGTCATGACGGTCGGCTCGTCCCGTAAGGCCAGGAACCTCCTGTCGGCCCCCCGAAGCCGCGCCGCGCTCTGCCAGGTCGCGGGCTTCCGCTGGATCACGCTCGAGGGTACGGCCACCGTGTCCGGCGACCCGCTGCGCGTCGCCGAAGGAGTGCGGCGATACACCAGGCGCTATTCGTCACCACCGCCCAACCCGCCGGGGCGGGTGGTGGTCGAGATCGCCGTCGACCGAGTGATGAACCTCAACACCTGATTTGTCGTAACAGAAGGGTCTGCCATGCCAACCGCGCACATTCTCGACTCGACGATGTTCTACCGGGAGCTGGGATCGGGAACACCGATGGTCTTCCTGCACGGGAACCCGCACTCGTCCTATTTGTGGCGTCACATCATGCCCGCCGTCGGTGACCCCGGCCGACGCCTCGCACCCGACCTGATCGGAATGGGGGAGTCCGGGAAACCCGGCATCGACTACACATTCAGCGATCACGCCCGCTATCTGGATGCGTGGTTCGACGCCCTGGACCTCGATGACGTCGTCCTCATCGGGCACGACTGGGGCGGCGCGCTCGCCTTCGACTGGGCCGCCCGCCACCCCGGACGCGTACGCGGCATCGCGTTCACCGAGACGATCGTGAAGCCGATGACCTGGGAGGAGTTCCCCGAAGCCGGGCGGGAGCTCTTCAAGGCGATCAAGACGGAGGGGGTCGGCGAGACCATACTCCTGGACGACAACCTGTTCATCGAGGGCAGCGGCCTCCCCGAGGAGGATCTCGCCGTCTACCGCAAGGCGTTCCCCACCCGGGACAGCCGCCTGCCGATCCTTCGATGGGCGCGGTCGATGCCGCTCGGCGGCGAACCGGCTGACGTCGTGGCCATCGTCGAGGCGTACGACACGTGGCTGGCGACCAGCACCGACGTGCCCAAGCTGTTGATCGCGTTCGAGCCCGGCCACGGCGCCATGATGGGCCACGAGATGATCGAGTGGTGCGCCGGCAACATGGCCGCTCTCGAGATCGAAAAGCACGGCGTCGCCGGCCACACCACTCCGGAGGAGCAGCCTCAGGCGATCGCCACAGCCATCGCCGGCTGGATGGGCAGGCACGGGCTGCGCTGAGGCACCGCGTGGCCCCCCGGCCTACCGCTAGCCGATGTGGACCACCCGTGCCCATTCGGGCGGTGTGTCCGGCACGTAATCGGGATCGTCCTCGTCCCACGATCGGGGCGACGTACTCCGCGAGAACAGTCCCACCACTGTCCGGCACGGTGGCCGCGCATCCGGCCAGGGGGTTTGGCCGTCGGTCAGGATCACGATGACGTCTGGCCGCGGCCGGGCCCGCAGCGCCTTGGCGAAGCCCGTACGCAGATCCGTCCCGCCACCGCCCACCAGCGGGATCGCCTCGGCGCGGCACAGCGGCTGCACGACCCGGGCCGCCGCGTCGCACGACAGCACGCTGACCTGGTCGCGCCGGCCGCCGACGGCGTGGACGATCGCGGCGACCTCGAGAAGTGCGCTGCCCAATTCGGCGTCGCTGACCGACCCGGAGGTGTCGATGACCACGGAGACCCGAGGCGGCCTGCGCCGCAGGCTCGGCAGGACGACGCCGGGCAGGCCGGCGGACCGCCGCGACGGCCGGCCGTAGGTGTAGTCCTCACCCGCGCCGGGGCCGGAGGCCGCTGAGCGGACCGCCGCGCCGAGCAGTTCCCGCCACGGCTGTGGCGGGTGAAACGCCTCCTCCGCCCACCTCCGCCACCCCTTCGGCACGTCCCCGGGGCGGGCGGTGATGCCTTCCGCCACCCGGAAGCGAACCGCGTCCCGTTCGTGCGTGCTGAGCCCGTTCGCGCCGTCCGGTCCGAGGTCCCACTCCCGCTCCAGCCCGTCGGCGCCACTGCCGCAGTCCAGCCAGGCCAGATTTTGCGTGTACGGCCCGAGCCGGAACTGGCGCAGGTAGTCCTCCATGAGTTCCCCCTCGGGCAACCCGAGGGTCTTCGGTTCGACGGCGCCCTCGGGCCGGACCAGTCCGTCCCCGAACACGTCGTCGTTGATCTCGCAGTCCGCGGCGATGTTCATCCGCAGGCGGTCGCCCGGTCCGGTCAGTCCCCGCTCCGACGCGACCCGGTCGCTCCGCCCGTGATGGTCGCGCAGCAGGTGGGAGACCTCGTGCACCCATACTCCCGCCAGCTCTTCCACGGGGGTCCGAGCAACGAACGCCGGCGAGACGTAGCATCGCCAGTTTCGGTCCACGGCCATCGTCGGCACGAGTCGTGACTCCACCGGGTGCAGCGCGAACAGCGCCGTCGCCAGGTAGGGCCGAGCCCGGGCGGCGTGCAGCCGGGCGGCGAAGAGCTTGTCCAGGTCCATGCCGGGCGTCATCGACTTTGCCCCGCGGCGACCCGGGCTGCGGCCTTGTCCGCCTGCCTGTTCAAGGACACCACCCCGGCGAGCTTCTCGATCGACGCCGGGACGTCCCAATCCGCGCGGCGCAGCGCGGCGAGTGTGCTCGCGGGTACGACCACCAGGTCCGGGGCTCCGGTCTCCAACGCTCGTACCAGCAGCGTCCACGCCGCGTCCCAGCGGGACTTCTCCGGCCGCTTCCTGACCGCCTGCACCACGCCGTCGAGCACGGCTTGGCGCAGGTCTCCCCGCTCCGGCAGGTCGGCCGCCGCCGGGTCGGCCAGCAGCACCTCAGGGTCCGGCAGGTCCATCCGGTCCAGCCCGGCCAGCAGTTCCAGCCCAGGACCGTCCCCTACCGTGCCCCTGACCAGCATGGACAGCACCTCCCTGGACGTGTTCGCCGCGGTGGCGAACGCGATCAGTCGCAGAGCCATCTCCCAACTGCGCGGTGAGGGCCACGGGCCGCCCCTGCGGGCTTCGTCGTTCGGCAGCCGATGCACGAGGGCGGGGCGGGCGGCGAGGAGCCCGCACACTGCGCGCCGGGCGAACGTCACGGCCTCTGGCAACCGATCTGGGTCGAGGCGTGGCAACGATGCCCGTGGCCAGGTCCCGCCAAGGCCGCGCACCACGACCTCGTGGTCATGAATCCACTGCAGATGAACGAACCGGTTGGCCAGAGGCGCACTCAGCTCCCAGCCGTCGGCGGCGGAGGACCGCGGATTGGCGGCCGCCACGATCCGTACTCCGGCAGGTAGTCGCAAGGCGCCGACCCGCCGCTCCAGCACGAGGCGGAGCAATGCAGCCTGTACGGCCGGCGGTGCCGTGGACAGCTCGTCCAGGAAGAGCAGCCCTCGGCCGGACTGGGCCAGGCGCACGGCCCAGTCCGGCGGGGCCATCGGGACGCCTTGCACTGCGGGGTCGTCACCGACCACGGGCAGGCCGGAGAAGTCAGACGGTTCGTGCACGCTGGCGATCACCGTGGTCAGCGGCAGGTCAAGGGCTTCGGCGAGCTGCTTCAGAGCCGCGGTCTTGCCGATCCCCGGCTCCCCCCACAGCAGCACCGGCAGGTCGGCTGCCACGGCCAGGGTCAGCGCCTCCAACTGTGTGTCGACGCGCGGCTCTGTGGCCGTGTCGTGGAGCAGGGCGAGCAGGTCGGCGGCGACGTCCAGCCGGGGGGCGTGAGCCTGGCCGGCAGTGACAGACGGAGATGCGGGCAGGACGGATGCAGGCATGAGATCACCTCTGAGGTCTGGTAAGTCCGGAACAGGAATGCGGTGAGACAGAGTGCAAGGAGGATGAGGGCAGGCGATCAGCGGTACATCGCGTGGTGCGTACGTGCGCGATCGCCGCGGGAACGGCGGGAACGGCGGCCGGGCCGGGTAGCCGCCGGGCCCTGTCCGAGCTCGGTGATTTCGGCCCGGAACAGCCCGTGGGCGATTCGCCGCAGCGCCGCCATCTCCAACTCGTCCCGAAGGGCGCCCTCGGGCAGCGGCGCACCGGGTCCGAGGAGACCTTCGACGGCGGCCAGAGCGCCAGCGGTGTCGCCGTGGTCCAGGCGTGCACGGACGTCGATGAGACAGTCCGGGTCGCGGTGTGCCTCGTCGATCACCTGCAGGCAGGGCAGCGGGGTGCCGGTCAGCGCGGCCAGCAACTGCTCCCGGCGGACCTCGTCCGGGTCGTGGTCCAGCGGGACGAGCACACCGTCCACGAGACCGATCCGGTGGCGGGCGCCCCGGCACTCGACCAGGCGTGGTCGGCCGTCAGGGCTCAGCGGAACGTCGGCCGTGGAGTGGCCCGGCACGAGCGCCGACGCGACGAGCGGGTGCAGCCGGTCGGCCTCGATCAGCCTGGCGCGAAGCAACGCCAGGTCAGGTAGCGTCCACGTCGCCGCGTCGGGAAGCACCGGCAGCGCGGACCCACCACCCCTCGCGGGGACCTGCGTAATCCGCAGCGCCGGGAGTCTGGAGCCGGCGCCGTCCGCCGCCGGCGCCAGGAGCCTGGAGTCGGCCCCGTCCGCTGCCGGCTCCAGTACCAGTTGACGCCGTCCCCCGAGCCGCACGGCGACCGCCTCACCGGCCCGCCCTTCCGCGCGGAGCAGTATCCGCGCCTCGGCCGCCCACCGGTCCACGGCGCAGCCGCGCAGGTCCGGAGCGGGACGGCTGTCGGGCGGCCGGTCCGCCCCGCGCAGGTCCGGAGCGAGACGGCCGTCGGCGGGCGGCCGGTCCGCCCCCGAGCGGACCCGCAGCTCACCGATCCTGCGGGCGTCCCATAAGTGGCGGTGCAGGTCGAGGCGGAAGCGCCGGTGAGGACGGGGGTGCGGATGCAGACCGATCCCGGCCCGGGTCCCGTCCCACAGCGCCAGGCTGATCCGCTGACCGGCGTCTGCCCAGGCCGGCGGAGTCCGGGCCACGAGGTGCACCGTACTGCCGCCCCCATGCTCCGCCGGGTGATATCGGGCCAGAGAGATGGTCAGGCCCGGGCGCAGCAGCCCGTCCGGCGCGATCCTCGGCATGTGCCAGCGCAGGAGGTCAGGGGCCAGATGGCGGAGATCGGTACGGACGCGGTCCGCGAACTCCTGTCCGTGGGCGTGCGCCGCGGAGCGCAGATTCAGATCGACGTCGACGTGTGCCGCAGCACACGCTCCGGCCCAGTCCCCGTTGGCGCGGCGGGCAGTCGCAGACTCGATCATGGACGGCGGCACGGCGAACTCGCGCACGCGCAGCCAGAAGGAAAGACGGGAATCCTCGTTCACAGTCAAGGAGCGCATCAGCACTCACCTTGCTTGAACGGGACCCCCAATCTGCAGGAGTAGGTACTCATCTTGATCAGCATACAACTCGCGCATTGGATCAGCCAGGCATGAACTGCCGGGGTTTGGTGGTGCCGGGTGCACTTGGAACCGGCCACACCCGTGCGTGTCAGCGCGGCGACGGCAGTACGGACAACTCGCAGGCGTACGCGTCGGCGGGTGCGCTCAGCAGCCAGACGATCATCCCGGCGATCGTCTGCGGTCGGATGCACAGAGCGGGATCGTACGGCCGGCCGAACGCGCTCCTGACCTCGCCCAGCAGGTCAGTCGCCGTCGCGCCGGGATAGAGCGTGGTGACGCGCACCCCGTGGGCAGCCTCTTCCTCGCGCAGCGAATCGGCCAGCTCACGTAACGCCGCCTTGCTGGCGACGAAGGCCGACCAACGAGCGACCCCGGTCATTCCGGGCGCGGCGTTCACGAAGACGACGTGACCGCGGGAGCGCCGTAGCGCGGGCAGCGTCAGCCGTACCAGCTCGGCGGCGGAGGCCACGTTGACCGCCAGCGTGCGTCGCCACGTCTCGGGACCGGCGTCGGCGACGGCTGCAACGGGGGAGATCCCAGCGCAATGCACCAGCGCCTGCACATCTTCCAACTCTCCCGCATCCCCCAGTGCTTCCACCGCGGTGGCCAGCGTCTCGGGCTCGGCGAGATCCGCCTCGATCCCCCGCACGTTCAGCCGCCCGACGTCGCGCCCCACGGCAGTCACCCGATGCCCGGCTTCCACCAGCGCGCCGACCAGCGCCACCCCGATGCCACCGGTGGCCCCGGTCACCAGTACGTGTCCCATGACAGCTCCACGTGCTCGGCGCCACAGCGTGATCATCATACGCTTCACAGCCTGACCACGGTCCTCGGTGATTCTGACGAGTAAGCGCGTGGGGCGGCTCGTGTTCCCGCCGCCGGTCGGGACCGGCCGCCCACGCCGCACGCCTGGCAGAGCGGGCGGCCGGCGGAGCCGATGCCTCCGCCACGTGGAACGGGCTCGGCCACCGTTGCTGGGTGCTGACGGCAGCGGCGCCGGTGGGACGTACGGGCAGGCATGGCGATCAAGCCTCGATCTGTGCTGCGGTCATGCCCTGCTCATGCCGGAGAAGGATGGATCCGATGGAGCTGGCCAGGATGTCCTGGATGACGCTCGGATCGGTGTCCGCCGGGAAACGGCCGGCGTCGCAATCCCTGGTGGGCCCCTGTCGATCGAGCGGCTTGCCATATCGTTTTTCGATGGTATCGTTTCTCGATAACATCGAAAAACGATATGAATTGGAGAGGGCTGATGGCTACACAGCACAGCGCTATCGGACGAGTGGTGCGCCGACCTGCGGTCTTCGCGGTGCTCGTCCTGGTGACCGGGGTGATCGCCGGCATGGTGCTCTACTCGAGGGCCGGATTCTTCGGCCTGACCTACCAGCACGTGGTGGCCCAGTCGCCCGGCATCTACGGCATCAGGCTCGATGAGCCGGCGTTCACGGAGGGCGCCAGACCAGGCGTGGTGGCCTCGGCAAGTGATCTTCAATTCATCGACGGTTCGCCGGAAACCGGCCAGTACGTCCTGCAGGTCCTGACCACCTTCCCGGGCTTCCTGGTGACGGCCGGCGCGTTCTTCCTGCTATGGCGGCTGCTGTGGCGGGCTCGTGACGGCGTCTACCTGCCGCAGGTCGCGCGCCAGGTGCGAGTCTTGGGCTGGTGGTTGCTCATCGGTGGCCTGCTGGCTCCTCAGATGGAGCACTTCGCGATGATGGCGCTGCTCGACACGATGACCGTGAACGAGGCCCACTTCGGGATCAAGGAGATCCCGGTGGTCGTGCCGCTCGTCGGGTTCGGGCTGCTGGCGCTGGCGAACGTCCTGCGTACCGGGGTGCGGATGCGCGACGACCTGGAAGGCACGGTCTGATGTCGCCGGCCGAGACGGACACCCACGCCATCACCGTCCACCTCGACCGGCTCCTGACCGAGCGCGGCATGACGCTCACCGAACTGGCAGACCGGGTCGGGGTGACCGTCGTCAACCTGTCCATCCTGAAGAACGGCCGGGCCAAGGCCATCCGGTTCACCACCCTGACCAAGATCTGTGACGCCCTCGGCTGCCAGCCGGGTGACCTGCTCAGCTATCACCCGGAAAAGGAAAGATGAGCGGACGCATCTTCTTCCTCCATGCGCCGGCTCACCTTCGGCGGTGAGCTCATCGAGACCGGCGCCGGATCCTACCGGCCGCCCCAGACCAGGCCACGAGCCGCGCCCGGCCTGACGCAGACCGGTGTCGCTATCCCCACTGGCCGGGCTGGTAGTCGCCGGCGAGCTGCTGGGTGATGGCGTTCATCCGGTTGTAGGCGTTGATGCAGGCGATGAGGGACACCAGGGCGGCGAGCTGGTCCTCGTCGTAGTGCTTGGCCGCGTTCGCCCAGGCCTCATCGGTGACACCACCGGCGCCGTCGGCGATGCGGGTGCCCTGCTCGGTGAGCTCCAGGGCGGCCCGCTCGGCGTCGGTGAAGACCTTCGCCTCCCGCCAGGCCGCGACCAGGTTGAGGCGCACCGAGGTCTCCCCGGCATGCTCGGCGTCCTTGGTGTGCATGTCGAGGCAGACCGCGCAGCCGTTGATCTGGCTGGCGCGGATCATGCAAAGGAACTGCGTCGCGGCCGGCAGGGTCGAATCAGCCACGGCCTTGCCCGCGGAGTTGATGTACTTCTGGAACTTCGCCCCGACCGGGTTGCCGTAGTAGTTCAAACGGGCACTCATGGTGATCTCCTTGCCGTGTTCGCTGTCACACCCCACCGATGGAACGGCCCGGCCGGATGTGAGCGCGGGCCGCCCTTTCGGTGTGGTCCGCCGTTATGACGAAGCGCGGCACAAGAAGGTGACCGCGAGCGGAGCGGAATCTTGGGTCACCGGGGAGACCGCTACCGGATGCTCGGCGCCCTTGCCGGGCCGACGACGCCGTTCAGGAGGCATGGAGGCGGTCCGGTCTTGCCCCATGGCCCTCATGCCATCCTGATCCGATGCTGAGAATCGGATCGATCGTCCTGAACGCATCTGACCTCACCCGGGCACTCGGAACAGGAAAGAGCCACCCGGCGGTCCCGGGTGGCTCGGAGAACAGATGGATCGGTCAGAACACCTGGATCGGTCAGAACACCTGGATCGGTCAGAACACCGTCTCGACGTTCGCGGAGCGCACGGTCCACGGCGGGCCGCACGTGCCGCGCCCGGTGAACCGGTTCCCGGAGAAGATGATCGGGCTGGCGAACTGGTAACCGTCGGAGCAGGTCACCACGATCCTGATCGCCCCGCTGTACACCGAGCAGTCGATGTCGATGTAGTACGCCGGGATCGGGACGCTCCGGGAGCACGAGTAGGTGGCGGCCAGCTCGGCCTTGCCCGGGGCCTCCGCGAGCGCCGCGGTGGACTGGTCGGTGAACCCGCGTTCGGGCGCCGCGGCGGCCGAACCCGTGTGAAGCGCGACAGAGAACAGCAGTGCCGCGATCGCGGCCAGCACGCCGATGAGCATTCTTCTCGCATGTACTGCCATGTGATCGAACCTCTCGCTGGGTTTCCCTTTCGGCCCGGCCGAGCCTTACCAGTGATACTTTCGCCAAGCCAGGAGCGCCCGGTCATCGTCACTTCGCGTGAATCTCCGCCACGGCGCCGAGTAGGCGGTTGTCACTAATGTCAAAATGGCCCCCGGAAAGGAAATGAACAGGGTCAGATAAAGCCGTGCTCCTTCCATGCGCCTGCCAGCAGCCGGGTGACGGTGGTGCTCAGGACCCGTACACCGTGCGTGGAGCCCGGCTCGATCCCCACCAGCTCCCGCACCCGCCGCAGCCGATAGTCGAGCGTGCGCGGATGGATGTGCAGGGACTCGGCCGTACGCAGCCGGTTCATGTCGTTGCGGTAGTAGGCGTCCAGTGTGGGGACCAGGTCGGGCCCGTCGCCGAGCCGCCGCGCCGTCTCCCGCAACCACTGGTCCACCTGCGGCGTCTCCACCGCGCCCAGCTCCGCGAACACGTCGGCCACCCCGTACGGCCGGCGCGGCACCCGCTCGATCGGCGCCACCCGGCTGACCTTCCGGGCCAGCGCGGCCGCCTGAGCCAGCGCGCGGCGGCGTCCGTGAGCGGTGCCGACCGAGCACGGCCGCCCCACGACCTCGGCGACCGCCCGCGCCAGCGCCAGCCCGGACCCCTCTGCCGCCGAGCGGTGCTCCGGCCGCACCCCGTGGTACGGCACCAGCGCCACGAACTCGTCCGGTTCGTGCCACCCGAACGGCATGCGGTGCCGCTGCAGCAGGGTGCGTACGACCTCCTCCCGGCGCTTCTTCGGCGGCTCCTTGGCCAGCCGCACCACCGTGACCAGATAGTGCTCGGCCATCGGCACCCCGAGGCTGCCGGCCAGCTCGCCGGCCATCGGGTCGTCGTGCAGCACCATGGTGGCCAGCAGGTGGACGCGCGAGGCCGTCGGCAGGAACCGCTCGTACCCCCGGAAGTAGCCGCGGGTGTAGGCCGCCTGCGCCGCCGTGCCCTGCCCGGCCAGCCAGTCGAGCATGCGCATCGTGTCGGTCAGATCGCCGGGTCCGGCCGCCTCAGAGATCTCTCGCAGTGTGAAGGCGGCGTGCAGCGCGAGCGCGCCGCGCTGGCAGCCCGGCGCCACGCCCTGCGCGCCGCGTTGCTCGCCGACCGACTCGATGAAGGCCAGGTCGCTTTCCAGCAGCGGCTCGCCGGAGGCGGCCAACTCGGCCGTCCGGCGCCGTACGACGACCGCGAACTCCATCATCGACGCCCGCGCTCTGTGCTCGATCGCCTGGAAGCCGGCGATCTCGCCGACGCAGGCGTCCACCACTTTCCTCGCATTGTCGTCGGCCCGGCGTTTGAGCATGCCGAAGAGGTCCCCCATGTCGAATTCTCCCCGTGACGTCGCCGTTGTTCATGTCTCCCTGAACGCGCAGTGCGATATTCGTCGGCCGGGTGGTTTCGTATCAGTGGGTTTTCCGGGCGTTCTCGGTCAGCCCTCAGAAAGGGGCGCGTGGCCAGGTACGGAAGGGGCACTCCTGGATTTCGGACGGCCGAGGCGCGGTGAAAGTTTCATTTCGCTGCACAGCACTCTGCCAACGCGCCTCAGCACTGCTGCCACCCAGCTCACGCTGAAGAAGGGTCGCGCTCGCCTTCCAGCTCTCAGCCGGCAACGCACGGATATCGGGCTGCCGCAACGTCGTCGGCGAGGTCCGCCAGGGAAAGGTCAGCGTTCAGCGCGGTGACCACCGCCTGCGTCAGCGGACGGAGGGCGTAGACGTGCCGCACCGCATCGAGATCCACAGGCACCTCGTAGTAGTCCGCCGCGAACCGTTGGAACGCCTCCGGAGACGGATCGACGAGCCGTGCGAACAGGTACACCGCTCCATCGGGATCGCTCACGCCGTCCGGGTAGTCGATCTCACCCACCCTCCACCACTGATCATCGGCAACACGCCACAGGCAGGCGGTTACGACCAGCATGCCGTCCTCGTCGCAGAATGCGGGCTCCTGCACACAGTGGCGGAAGATCTCAGGGACGGAGTCGAGTACCCCCGGCCACGGCCCGTCGTTGCCGTACGGGCTCATCACCGCCTCGTGAGCAAAACCGCGGATGTACGCACCCGCGGCAGAGAAGACGACGGAGTATTCGTCTCCCGAGCCGTTGCGCATCGAGGCCATCTCCTCCCCGGGGGCCCAGCCCGCGTCGAAGGAGTGGTAGCGGCTGGACCATTCCGGGCTCAGGACGGCCTCCAGCACCGCCATGGACCGGCACAGATCACGGAGCTGCGGGATATCGGGCAGCAGACGGGCCACATCGAGAGCAGTCATGAGCCTCATCCAATCGGAATCAGCGACATCTCCTTGCATGCCTCCCGACGCCACCGTCCCATCCGCGCCCGGCGGCTGGATGTCCACCTTCATCCCCCAGCCCGACAACCAGAGATCCTCCACGAAGGCGTAGCAGGGGCCGTGGCCGGTGGACCTGTCGGGGCCGTCGTTCGGGTCGCGCCATGAACTCCACGCCCTGCGGACGAGCTGGTCAGGGCCGATCCACAACTCCTCAGCTCAGATCGAAGATCGACCGCTTCTCCCAGAACGGCAGCACGTAATTGCATCCCTTGCAGATCATCAGCGCCACCGGGTTGGGGAAGTAGCCGCTCTTGCTGTCTATGCGGCCGCGGCGAGCCCCGTCGCCAAGAGATGGCGGCCGGCCTGTTCGCAATTCGGCCGGCCCCCGACCTGGACGACATCGCCGCCGCCATCGGCGACTACCTGGGCCTGCCGACGGTATCGGTCGCGCCGCAGGACGCCGAGGCTCACTTCGGCTGGATCGCACGCTTCTTCGGCATGGACGTCACCGCGTCGAGCGCCCGCACCCAGGAACTGCTCGGCTGGACGCCGACGGGCCCGACGCTCATCGAGGACATCGCCGCCGGTGCCTACGCGTTGCCGGAGTAACCGCTCCCGTCATCACTCCCAAGTGCGGCGAGAGAGCATCGACGGGGGCCGGTCGAGAAGATCCGCAGCCTGGCCGGAGTTTGGGGTACATCGCACTCAGTTGCCCCTCTGGCGCTCGACCCGCTGTGGGTCCTCTCTGAGCACCTCCGAGGACGGCCTGGACGCCTTCTCATCGACGAGGGCCACAGCCATGCGATCACGCTCTGCGTCTACGCTCACGTGATTTGCACGGCGGAAGTGTCAGCGGCAGACGTCTTCGCTCGGGCGATCGGCGAGAAGTGGGAGCCACCCCGGGAGCCACGCTGTTGGCAAGGGTGTAAGCAAGCCCGAGATTGTCCTGACAAACACGAAGGCCCGCTTCAGGTCAGCAACAGCGTTAGCAAGATCCATACTTGTGCCCCCGCTGGTTGGCCCGGCCGAAGGAATGGCTCTGTGTGCCGATCGTCCGGTGGCACGGTCTTGACGCCTGAGTCGAACCGGAAGGCCGGACCCGTCATCCAGTGGAGGTCTATCCTGAGGTTTACGCGATCCGGGCATCCCGCTCTCAGCAACTCAAGGGCTTCGGGGACCTACATCGGGTTCTTCGACCTGCGATTTTAGGGTGGAAGGGGTGTTGCGGTATCGGTAGCGTGGAGGCGTAAAGCTTGGAGGTCAACGATGTCCACCCCGCATCAGGAGGGCGAGGCACTGATCCCTCGCCCGCCATTGACCACCGCTGCTCTCCGGGCAGCAGTTGCTCAGATCGCTCCGGCCTACCTCGGCCAGTTTGTTGACCATCTCGACCAGGCGACAGAGCAGGCGGCGCGGCAGAGCACCGTCGCACCTCTGCAGAACTTCTTGCAGCAATGGGGCGAGTTCGTAGCGATTCAGCGCCGTCCTGCCCGAGCGGCCCGCCTGCAGGCGTTGGAGGCAGAAGTCGCCGCGGCCACTGACAGAGTCAAGTTGGGTGCGGCCTTGGCCGAAATCACCGAGATCACGACATCAGCGCGCCGAGAGGCCGTCGGTGAGTGAGGTCGCGTGGATATGGCGGAGGTCGTGCAGCCGGGCGTGCGGTAGCTGGGCGTTCGAGTGGTTGTCGCGGCCCGCCTCGGCGACGTCGGACCCTCGATCACATTGCGCGTCTACACTCACGTGATCCGCGCCGTGGAAGCGTCGGCGGCGGACATCTTTGCCCAGGCCATCGGCGAGTAGTGGGAGCCACCCGGGAGCCACCGTGTTAGCAAAGGTGTTAGCAAGATCCCGAGATTGTCCTGACAAAACACTAAGGCCCGCTCCCAGGAATCCCTGGTAGCGGGCCTTGCTGCTGTGCGCGGCCGAGAGGACTCGAACCCCTAACCTTCTGATCCGTAGTCAGATGCTCTATCCATTGAGCTACGGCCGCTCGCTGCGTAAGCAAGCATAGCGGGTTCTGGGGAGTGCCTCGAACCATATACGGCAGCCATGGGCTCGTCCTGATCCCTCTCGCATGGCCAAGGAGCAGGAAGAGGGCGGCCGGAGGCGTTTGAGCAGGCCGGACACGGAGTCGGCGGGGTCTGGGCGCTGGGTGGGGTGGTTGGGAGGTGATCTTGACGATGGTGGGGGGGACAGGGGGGTTGTGGATACATCGAAGGGTGTATCCACAGGCGGGTCCTTCGCAGGAGGGAAGTGGCCGCCCGGGGTGGTGAGATGGGGGCATGAAGCGGGAGGCGCTGGGAGCCGGGGTGGCCTTCGCGATGGGGGTGGTCCTCATCGCGGGCGGGGCCGTCCTGGAACGTGGGGTGTCCACCTGGGTCTTGTGTGTGCCGCTGGCGATCACCTGTGCCGGGGTCGTGGTGCGGCGGCGGGCGCCGCTGGCTTCGCTGGGGCTGGGGGTTGTGGCGGTCGCGATCGACGCCTTTGTGGGGCCGTCGTTGGCGACGGTCCTGGTTTTCACCGACAACCTTTATGCGGCCGCGCTGTACGGGCCGGCTCGCTTTGCTCGGTGGTTGCTCTTCATCACCGCTGCGCTGGCGGTTGCGGTGGGGGCCGTGGCCGTGTTCTTCGCCGAGGACTGGTGGATGCTCGCCGTCATGGGGGTGCAGGCGGGGCTGGTGCTGGTCACTCCCGTCACCACTGCGTTGGTCCTGCGGGAGCAGCGGGATCGGGCGGCGGCGGAGCGGGTACGCGCCGAGCAGGTGGCTCATCTGGCTGAGCTCGATCGGCAGGCGGCGGTCGCGGCCGAGCGCACCCGGATGGCGCGCGAGCTGCACGACATGATCGCGAACCATTTCAGTGCCATCGCCATCCAGTCCACCGCCGCGCTTTCCCGCAAGGATCTGGATGCGGCGACGGTCCGCAAGATCATGGAGTCCGTACGGGAGAACAGCGTGAAAGGGCTGGCCGAGATGCGGGCCATGATCGGGCTGTTGCGCCAGGAGGGTGACGATCCCGCGGAGGCCACGCGGCCTCGGCTGGCCGATGCGGAGACGTTGGTGGAAAGGGTCACACGGGCCGGACTGGCCGCCGAGCTGCGAATCCAGGGGGCGCCTGGCGAACTGCCCGCCTCCGTTGATCTGGCCGGATATCGGATTCTGCAGGAGGCGCTCACCAATGCGCTCAAGCATGGCGACTCACCTGTTCGGGTGGTCATTTCGTACGAGGTGGGGCGGGTCCTGGTGAGTGTGGAGAACGCGGTCGGCGGGCGCGGTGCGCGGTTGCCTGGGGCCGGGGCGGGGTTGATCGGCATGCGGGAGCGGGTCTCGTTGGTCGGCGGCTCTTTTGAGGCCGGGTCTTCGGGCGACGGTGATTTGTGGCGGGTGGTGGCTGTCCTTCCGACAACAGATGATCAGGCTTTGCCGGTCGGCGGCTCGGATCGAGATCGGGATCGGGAGCTGGTGGTGGGCTCTCGTGGGGAAGGGGAACAGTCGCCGTCTGTTCTGGAAGTACGGCCGGAGGGGGCGTGAGCCGATGACCATCAAGGTGCTGGTTGCCGACGATCATGCGGCCGTCCGGGCGGGAATCGTGCTGATCCTGGAGGGGGTCGACGACATCGAGGTCGTCGGTGAGGCCGGGGATGGGGAGCAGGCCGTGGCCATGGCCCGGGAGATGCGGCCCGATGTGGTGTTGATGGACGTACGCATGCCGCGGCTCGACGGCATCTCCGCCACCCGTGAGCTGGCGGGCACCTGTGATGTGCTGATCCTCACCACGTTCGACCTCGATGAGTATGTTTTCGGAGCGCTGCGGGCGGGAGCCGCCGGATTCTTGTTGAAGAACACGGACGCCGACTCGCTGGTTGAGGCCGTGCGGTTGGTCGCGCGGGGAGACGGGCTGATCTCGCCTGGGGTCACGCGCAAGTTGATCGCGGCGTTCGCCGGACAGCTGCCGCGCCGGGAGTCGGCGGCCGATCCGGGGAGCCTGACACCTCGGGAACGCGAGGTGCTGGCGTGCATCGGGCGGGGGCTGTCCAACGCCGAGATCGCCAGTGAGCTCGAGATGGCGGAGGCCACGACGAAGACGCATGTCAGCCGGGTTCTGAACAAGCTGGGGCTGAAGAGCCGGGTGCAGGCGGCGATTTACTACTCGGGGGAGGCGCTCTAGGCAGAGCTAGGCAGAGCTAGGCAGAGCGGAATGCTGACACCCGGGTCGTTCTGGTCTATCTCGGACTTCTCGCCGCCGTAGCGGTCGTGGCGATCATCGTGTGACGGCCTGGAGAGCGATCATTGTGTGACGGTCAGGAGGTTGACGACCGTCCGCCGCGGCTGCGCGTCCTGTTCCCAGAAGAGCATCGTGGAGGGGACGAGTGACAGGTCGCTGGGCGACATGGGCGTGCTCAGCGTGCCGGGAATCCATTCACCGAGCCCTGCCGTCGCCTCGGTGGACATGTCGTACAGGACGGCGGGTGGGACCCCGCGTTCGCCCTTGCTCGCACCCACCGAGGCGAGCGCATGCCTGCCGTCCAGGAGCAGGCGCAGTGACAACAGGTGCGGGTCCGCCGGCAGCGTCTTCCGGCTGGAGCCTGACCATGGTTGTGCGCACGTACCCCTCGGGGTCGTGCGTGTCGCGCACGCGGGGCCAGGCGTCGCCGAGGCGGGCCGGCGCCTCCTGCGCGAGATCGGCCGCGTCCTCGGAACTGCCGGACAGCATGTAGCCATACCGGAGGAGCGCGTCGCCCCGGGCTCGGACGAACTCGTCGAAATCTTCCACGAACCCAGGGATCGATGAGGGCGCGTTACTGTTGCACGTGAAACGTGGCTTATTCGGCGGGGACGTACAGGCTGAGCGTCTCGGCGACGCAAGCGGGCCGCTTCTCGCCCTCGACCTCGATCGACATCTTCAGGCTGGACAGGTAGCCGGCCGGGGTGCCCTTGACGTCGAGCAGCTCGCCCACGGCCCTGATCCGGGCGCCGACGGGGATCGGTCTGGGGAAGCGGACCTTGTTGAGGCCGTAGTTGACCCCCATCGCGATGCCCTCGACCTTGACCATCTCGAACATGAACGACGGCAGCAGTGACAGGCTCAGGTAGCCGTGGGCGATCGTGCCCCCGAACGGCCCCTCCTTGGCCCGCTCCACGTCGACGTGGATCCACTGGTGGTCGTCGGTGGCGTCGGCGAAGAGGTTGACCTGTTCCTGGGTGACGGTGCGCCACTCGGTCGGGCCGAACTTCTCGCCGACGGCCGCTTTGAGCTCCTGAACATTCGCGAAGGTCCGCATGGTTCCGAACGCTATTGCCCGGGCGGGACGGCTGCCAAGTTCAGCACGTGGTAAGTGTCGGGCTTGTTTCCCCAGTAGATGACCGTGCTGGGCTGGGCGAGCATGCCGAGGGAGATCCACCTGGCATTGATCACGGCCGATCGGCCGGTCTCGGCGTCGTGGACCCCGTTCTTGAGAGCCACGAACCGGTCGAGGATCGGCGGCATCGAGACCGGCTTCCGACCGCCGAACCCGTCGAGCCTGCGCACCATGGAACCGTCGATCCGCTGGAGGAAACCGCCTGTCCCGTTACGGCCGAAGCACCAGCGGGGCCCGCAGCGCAGCCCTGTGGTCCCGGGCGGGACGGTCACGCTGAACGTGGCCCGGGACCTCAGATCGACGACCTTGGTCTGGTTGTGGTCGTCATCGGAGGCGCCTGGGAGCGCGTTGCTCCCCCACGGCCACGTGTCCAGGTACAGGCCGTCTCCGGTGCGGAGCCGCTCGGGGACGCCGCCCGTGAGGGGGATGTGCCACATACGGGGTGTCTGGCCGGCACGGCCGGGCCATTCCGACCAGACGATCCGGTCCCCGTCGATCGCGATCCCGCTGATGCCGCGGTCGCCGGACAGCGTGGTGACCAGCCTGGCCTTGCCGCCGGCCAGTGGTACCGTCCAGATTTCCATCCCGTTGTTGCTCGTGGTGGTCCTGTACCAGACGACGTTCTTTCCGTCTGTGGTCACGAGCGCCTCGGAGTAGCTGTGTGGCATGGGCAGGTCGGTGACTACACGGGAGCTCTTGGCGGCGGAGTCGTACACCTCGATCCTGCTCGTCTTTCCGAGCGGTGGTTTCGCCAGGACCAGGACCTTTGTGGCGCTGATGCCGGTGACCGGAAAGTAGCGCATGCCGTCGGCGCTCTTGGCGGGCATCGTGAAGACCGCCTCGGGCCAGAGCTTCTCCACCGGCATGGGCTTGGCCAGAAGCCGGTCGAGCGTCGCGGTGGGACGCGGGGGCGTGGCCACGTCGACTTTGCCCTCGCCGGAAAGCCTGCTCTCGCCGGGGAGAACGACGCCCCTCACCCCCACGCTCAGCACCACCACGGCGGCAGCGGCGGCGAGCATGTGCAGACGCCGCCGGTTCCTGCGGCGCCGGCGTGCGGCGACACCCGCCAGTAGATCGCCTTCGAGCGGAGCGCGCTCGGCCGCCGCTCGCAGCGCGCCCGCCAGTTCGTCCACTGTCCTCATGCCCGTCCCCTTTCGAGCACCGACGGGTTGACCCGCAGCGCGTTGAGCCCGCGGAACGCCTGGCTTCGTACGGTTCCGCGGGAGATGCCGAGGATCTCCGCTATCTCGTTGTCCGGTAGGTCCTCGTAGTAGCGCAGCACCAGGACGACCCGCTGCCTGCGGGGCAGCGCGGCCAGCTCTTTCCACAGCTCCCCGAAGGCGTGGTCGTCGGTGTACGAGCCCTCGGGGAGGTCGTCCGTCACGCGCTCCCGGCGTCGGCTACGCCACCAGCTGATGTGCTGCCGAGTCATGATCGTTCGCACGTACGACTCGGGGTTCTCCTTGTTGCGGACCCTGCGCCAGGAGCCGCTCAGCTTGAGCAACGCCTCCTGTACGAGGTCGGCGGCGTCATCGGCGTTGCCGGTGAGCACGTAGCCGTACCTGAGCAGGGCCGAACCGCGCGTCCGGACGAAATCCTCGAACTCCACATCACCCAGACGCACGGGAGGGTCCGTACTGTTGCAAAGATCTTTTACTCGAAACCATCGCATGGGTGTTCGAGTCCGCGCTACAGTTCTAGGTACCGCAATCGAACAAGGGTTCGGCCTGGTGGGAAGGGGTGTGTCCGATGACGGTGCTCGCGACCGCCCCTGCTCGGACACGCCGTAGCACTTTCTTCCCAAATCTAAGACGGCCGCTATATCCGGCAATAAAGTCCGAGAGCGTGGACCCTGTGCGAAACCCCTACGCCCCCGGCGCCGGCCAGCGTCCGCCGGAGCTCGCCGGGCGCGACCGTGAGCTGCAGCAGTTCGAGGTCGTGCTGGAGCGGGTGGCCCGTGGCCGTCCCGAGCGCAGCATGGTCGTCACCGGCCTGCGGGGCGTCGGCAAGACCGTCCTGCTCAACACGTTCAAGTCCATGGCCATGCAGCGGCTGTGGGGCACGGGCAAGATCGAGGCCCGGCCCGACCAGTCGATCAGGCGTCCCGTGGCGGCCGCGCTGCACATGGCCATCCGCGAGCTGGCCCCGCGCCACCGCGCGCCCGAGCGCATCGAGGAGTTCCTCGGGGTGCTCAAGGCGTTCGCCATGCGCGATCCGGCGGCGGCCAAGGGCACCTCACACTGGTCGCCCGGCATCGAGGTGCCCGCCAGCCGCGGGCGCGCCGACTCCGGCGACCTGGAGATCGACCTCACCGAGCTGTTCGTCGACGCGGCGGGCGTGGCCACCGACCTGGCGGTGGGCATCGCGCTGTTCATCGACGAGATGCAGGACGTGCAGCCCGCCGACGTCTCCGCGCTCTGCGCCGCCTGCCACGAGCTGTCACAGTCGGGCGGGCCGCTGATCGTCGTGGGCGCCGGGCTGCCGCACCTGCCGAGCGTGCTGTCGGCCAGCAAGAGCTATTCCGAGCGGCTCTTCCGCTACGCGCGCATCGACAAGCTCGACCGCGAGGCGGCCGATCTCGCGCTGATCCTGCCGGCGCGCGAGGAAGAGGTGGAGTTCACCCAGGAGGCACTCGACGCCCTCTACGAGGCGGCCGACGGCTATCCCTACTTCGTGCAGGCGTACGGCAAGGTCGCCTGGGACCTTGCCCCGCGCAGCCCGATCACCATCGAAGACGTCAAGGTCTCCGCGCCGGAGGCCGAGGAGGAGCTCGCGGTCGGGTTCTTCGGCAGCCGCTACGAGCGGGCCACCCCGGCCGAGCGCGACTACATGCATGCCATGGCGCAGATCGGCGACGAGCCGGTCGCCACCGCGGAGGTGGCCGACGCCCTCGGGCGAAAGCCGTCCAGCCTCTCGCCCGCCCGTGACAGCCTCATCAAGAAAGGGCTCATCTACAGCGCCGAGCGTGGCCTGATCGCGTTCACGGTGCCGCACTTCGGGAAGTTCCTGCGCGCTCAGCCGGTCTGAGCAGCGCCCCTAGACCTCTATTGGGCTGTCTAGTGGGGAAGCTAGACAGCCCAATAGAGCCATATCGTCGTGCCTGTCGAGCGGAATCTAACGCTTTATAGCGTCAGGCCGATACTGACGTATATTCCGGCAGAGACCCGCTGCTCTCCCCGCTGACCACGGCCATCCGCACCGCCGGGCGCCGGCCGCTGAGGTAGACGGCGAAGACGACGTCGTCCTTGTCGTGGTTCCGGAAGGCGTAGAAGCGCCAGCACAGCTCGCGCCAGGTGTCGTACGGTTCGGCCGAGGCCAGCTCGCCCTCGTGGGCCCGCCACGTGCCGCTCGCCCTGAGGCGCGCGAGGGTGACCGACTCGGCGGGGCCGCGGCGCTGCTCGCAGGGGGCGCGGAACCGTACGCGGTCGATCAACTCCTCGATCTCGGGGGAGAGGACCGCGAGCACCACGGCCCCCGCGACCGTCAGCCAGGACGGGTGCATCACGGCCAGCCAGCCCGGCACCGGCGCCCACACCGACACCCCGGCCATCCCGGTCAGCGCGACCGTCCTGCCGATCGAGCGCAATCCGACCGGCGCCGAGCTCACCTCGCCGAAGCAGCCGCAGCCCGCGTCGGGCCGCCGCCTGCGCAGTTCCAGCAGCACGTACGTGGACAAGGCGAAGAACGCGACCGTACCCCACCGGAAGATCGGATGCGTGGTGACCAGCAGCCCCGTGGCCAGCACCACCTCGCCACCCGCGCAGATCAGCAGCGCGGGGGCCTGCATGCGGCCCGGCACCAGGACCGCGGGCCCCAGCCTGGACAGCGCGCCGGGCTCACCTCCGGAGCGCACGGTGCTCACCTTGGCCACCATGCCGGCGAGAAGGAGCACGATCAGAAGCGGCAGCTGCGATTCGAGCACGCCCGCGTCACCCCAATCCGATCTGAGCGTTGAAGCACCCTTTGACCAAGTCACCGCCGAGCTCCACGTAGGAGAACGGCGACAGCTCCACGACCCGCCCGCGCGGCGAGGTGTCGCACTCGACGCAGCGGTCGCAGAAACGCCCGGCCACGCAGCCGCACGCCACCACGGGCACGTTGGCGTTCCGCTGTGAGCAGAGGTTCCTGACCTGGAGCAACGACCCCACCGCGAGGTACGGCAGCCCCGTGCACGACACCCCGGCGTCCGGGCAGCCGGTGTCCTGTCGCTCCAGCATCGGGTACGCGGCGCCCCGCTCCTCCTGGTCGAACGTGTCCGACCAGGTGGCGGGGCCGGCGATGCGGGACTGGAGTCCGGCGTACGCGGGCGGCGGGGCGGGCACCGCGCGGGCCGGATAGGGAGGCTGCGAAGTGGCGGGCAGCAGGGCCAGGCTCGTCCCCTCCTGCCTGATCCCGATCGCGTCGAACAGGTACCCGGGCTCGAACATGGGATGCCGCACCTGCAGCCGCCCCGACGCCCGGTAGGGGATGGTGATCGTCCGGTGGCCGCGGTGGGGCCCGCAATCGAGCTCGACCGTCAGGTCCCTGCGTCCGCTGATCGACTGGATCGTCCCGGTGATGCGGGTGGTGTCGGCCCAGATCCGCTCGACGACGCGCCCCGCGCGCGTCCGCATCGTGACCATGGAGCCCGCGGCGAGATCGGCGGGCGCGACGTCCTGCCCGTGCCAGGCGGTGGCCCAGGGGGCGATCACGAGCCGCTCCTCGGCGCCCGCGGGGGTCTCGATGATGATCAGGTGCGGGCTGACGTCCATGATCTCGCCGGCGACGGCGCGTAAAGGCTCTCCGTTGTCGGGATCGGGGCCTGGGACGCCGGACTCGCGGCCGAGCGCGGCCGCGGCGAGCACCCTGCGGCGCTCAACGCTCGGATACCCCATCGGCCCTCCCTCGTCGGGTACTAGATTCACACGACTTGGGGGTAGCTCACACCGTACCGGCGCAGACGGGATCAAAATACGCATCCCCGGGGAAGTGAGTTGACACCCGGCGACGAACAAACCGCCACCGACCTTGACCTACCTTTATCGTCGGCGGACCGAAACCTGAATTCTGGTTCAGGCCCAATAGGGCATCAGGCTGCGATTCTGGCCACGATGCAGACCACCGGCTGGGAAGACGAGTTCCGCGAGTACGTGAGGGCGCGCGGTCCCGCCCTGCTGCGCACCGCTCACCAGCTCACCGGGCATCCGCTGGACGCGGAGGATCTGCTGCAGAACGCGCTGACCAAGACGTACCTCGCCTGGAACCGGATCGAGGACCGGGGGGCGCTGGACGGCTATGTGCGGCGGGCCATGGTGAACATCAACATCTCGCAGTGGCGGCGGCGCAAGCTGGAGGAGTACCCGTCGGACGAGTTGCCCGAGATGTGTGCTTCTTCGGAGTCGGAGGAGCCGCACGGGGATGTGCACGAGCAGCTCGAGCAGGCCCTGGACTCGCTGCCGGAGCGGATGAGGGCGGCGATCGTGCTGCGGTACTACGAGGACATGACCGAACCGGAGATCGCCAGGACGCTGGGGATCAGCGTGGGCACGGTCAAGAGCACGGTGTCACGGGCCATGGCCAAGCTCAGGAACGCCCTGGGACGCCGTACTCCCTGACTTATGAGCCGTGGGTCGCGGCTTCCGCCTCCTGCGCGCCTGCTGTGGCGCACGGCCGTACGACATCTCTGATCTTCCGCAGGGTGCCCAGGAACGTCTCCAGCTCCTCCGCGTCCAGCAGCCCGGTGAACCATTCTTCGATGTCGTTCAGATGCTGTGGCAGTACGGACTCCAGCCGCGCCCGCCCGGCCTCGGTGAGCGCGGCGTAGGAGGCTCGCCGATCGCTGGCGCACGCCTGCCTGGTCACCAGCCCCTCCCGCTCCAGTCGGTCGACGACCCTGGTCACCCCGCTCGTGGACAGCTCGGTCTGCGCGGCAAGATCACTCATTCGCAGCCGCTGTCCCGGCGAGCGGGCCAGCCTGATGACGGTCTCGAAATCGATCCCCGGCAACCCGGCGAGGTCGAGCGCCGGCTGGAGCCTGGACATCAGTCCGGTGTGCGCCTCCGCCAGCAGTCCAATGGCCGTCAAGCGCGGGTCGTCAAAATCCATCACGTCCATAGCCTAGCGGACAATAGTTGACGTGAGGAATATTCCTCGTGTAGACATTTGTTGCCGCAGACATCCGCACAGCAACTACCCCTCTGAGGAGAACCCCATGACCACGCGCACCTGGGAGTCCCTGACCATCCCCGCCGCCGGGACCTACAACCTGGACGTGGCCCACACCCGCATCGGTTTCCTGGTCAAGCACATGATGGTCAGCAAGGTCCGCGGCCACTTCGGCACCTTCAGCGGCTCGGTCACGATCGCCGAGAACCCGGTGGAGTCCACCGCCGAGCTCACCATCGACGCCGGCAGCATCGACACGGGCATCGCCGACCGCGACGGCCACCTGCGCGGCGACGACTTCCTGGCCGCCGAGAAGTTCCCGCAGATCACCTTCAGGAACGGCCGCGTGGTCAGCCACTCGGGCGACGAGTTCACCGTCGTCGGCGACCTGACCATCCGTGACGTGACCAAGGAGGTCGAGCTCACGGTCGAGTACGGCGGCGCGGGCACCAACCCGTGGGGCGCCTCGGTGTGGGGCTTCTCGATCACCACGGAGTTCGACCGCGAGGACTTCGGCCTGACCTGGAACCAGGCCCTGGAGACCGGCGGCGTCCTGGTGGGCAAGAAGATCAAGATCGAGATCGAGGGCGAGGCGAACCCGGCCGCGTAGCCTGGTGTTCCCGGCGTTCGATGTACGTTATCCACAGCCCCGAAGCCCGTCCACGCTCTGGGCGGGCTTCATCCACAGGCAGTTACCCACAGGCTGTTGATAACTCTTGGTGAAGGGCGGGGGAGCAATCGCTTTGCCGCCTCGCCAGAAGGCCGGTACGCTGTGCTGAGCCGCGATGGCCTCCAGGAGGATTCGCCTAGTCAGGTCTATGGCGCCGCACTGCTAATGCGGTTTGGTGGCAACACCATCCGGGGTTCAAATCCCCGATCCTCCGCAGCTGAAAGGCCCTCTCCCAGATCTTGGGGAGGGGGCCTTTCGATTTTTGAGGGCGTCATAGTTGCAGTCTTAGTTGCAACGGCTAGGGATTTCCCCAGAGAGCAGAGGCGAGCCGCTCCCCCGCGTCGCGCATCAAAGGTGTGGATACGTGGGTGTAGCGCTCGGTGGTGATCACTCGGGTGTGGCCGAGAACCTGCTGAACGACCCGGATGTTCACACCCTGCTCGATGAGGAGCGTCGCGGCGGTGTGCCGGGCGTCGTGGACTCGTACGTCTCGGACGCCGGCCTGCTTGAGGATGACCTTCCAGTGCTTCCAGTCCTCCGTGCGCTCGATGGGCGTGCCGTGCTTGGTCGCGAACACCAAGTCATGGTGCTCCCATCGGTCTCCCGCCTTCTCCCGCTCGGCATCTTGCATCTCGCGGTGGGCCTTGAGTTGGGTGAGGAGCTCGGGCGGACACTGGAGCGTGAGCTTGCTCTTGCCCTTGCGCTGCCGGAAGACCAGGCCGCCGCCGGTTCGCTTGGGGCACTTGTCCGCGTGGCCGGTGCAGTCCTTTAGGCAGGGCCGCTTGTAGCAGACATGACCCGGCTTGGCGCAGCCTGGCTTGCAGGCCGACCGGTGTCCGCGGATCTTGCATTTCTTGTGGCACGGCCGGCGGTGCCACTTCTCGCCGCACGCGTGCGGGTCGTCGCAGCCATGCCGCCACTCCTGGCGCTGTACCTGGAACCAGGCCCGGATCTCGCCCGTGTCCATGTCGATGTACGACCAGCGAAGCCCGAGAGCTTCGCCCTGGCGGATGCCGAGTGCAAGCGCCACGGACCAACGAGTGCCGTTCCGCTTGGCCTTGGCCACGTCGAGGATGCGGCGAGCCTTCTCACGCGTCAGCGGCTCGATCTCGGTTTCCGCGGCTGTGGGGGAGAAGACTGGAGGAGAACCTGTGGGCACAGTATCCATGCACAACGTGGTGTCGGTGGACGGCTTTATCGCCGACGAGAACGACGACGTCGGGCCACTTCACGATTGGTACTTCAACGGGGACACCCCGATCACCGGAGGCAGCGACCAGCAGTACGATCATTCCGGAGCTGGAAGCGCCTTCAAGGTTTCAAAGGGATCGGCGCAGTACGTCCGGTCGATGTGGGAGTCGATCGGCACGATCGTGATGGGCCGCCACCTGTTCGACCTGGTGAACGGTTGGGAGGGTCATCCGCCCACGGGCGACCACGTAGTCGTGGTGTCCCACCGGCCTAAGCCCGAGGGCTGGCACCCCGAGGCGTCGTACCACTTCGTCGATGACGTGACGGCTGCGATCGACAAGGCCCAGGAATTCGCCGGAGGGCGAGCCATCAGTGTGAACGCCGGAGAAGTGGGCGGCCAGATTTTGGCGGCCGGCCTCGTGGACGAGGTGGCGATGGACGTGGTGCCGGTGGTGTTCGGGTCGGGCAAACGCTACTTCGGCAGCATCGATGGGCAGCATCTACTGGAGGATCCCCATGTGGTTATCCAAGGCGAGGGGGTGCTGCACCTGAGGTTCAGGCTACGCCGCTAGGGGGTGCCTCAAACCGGCTGCCTAACTGACAACAGGACCCCCGTGCAGGTCCTGGATGACCTCGAGCGGGTCCGGCTTCTGATCTCCCCAGGATGGCCGGCTCCGACCACAGGTGCGGGTAGACAAGCAGGACGGGAACACGGTGAGCTGCCCCAGGTGGGCGCGGTGCGTGCCGGTGAGGTAGGCCGGGCCGGTGGAGATGGCAGGCCGCTTGCCCCTGTGCGCCTGCGCGGATGCCGGCAGGCCCCGGATCAGCTGGCCGACGAACGGATGCCGCCGCGTGGCGCCCATGAGGCCGTTGGCGATGCGCCTGCCGTCGCTCTCCCGCGCCGCGAAGCAGGCGACCCCATCCAGCAATGGCGTGATCGGGCGCAGGCACTCGAAGTCCGCGTCTACGTACAGGCCGCCGTACTGCCACAGCAGTTCGTAGCGCAGCACGTCCGCACGGAACTGGCCGACGTTCGCGGGGCATAGTGTTCGGCCCGGTCGAACAGGTGCTGGTTGCGCAGTGGCGGGAGGTTGTCGTCGCTCCAGACGCGGATCTGCCAGCCGGGGTGGTGGCTGACCCACGTGTCGCGGTAGGCCGTGAACTCGGCTCGGGGCAGAGGTTGCCCCGCCTGTTCTTCAAAAGCCTGTAACCGTCGTTCCAGGAGCTGTTGATCCAGTGCCGCTGTTGCCAGGTATTGGTCGAACTGCAAGGCTCGGTGAAGATCCTGCTAGTGGAGTCATTCGACAGGCATTTGCCGGTATCACGGTTCTGCAATGCCCAGTAGATCCCAGCAGCGCTCACGTTACTGCCTGCGGTGTTCGCGGGCGCTGCGTGGGTGGCGGTTACACCGAAATGATCCCGGACATCCCCAAAGGCTGCAACAGCGGCGAGACGGGTAACTACTTGCATGCTTCGTCCTCTCCATATCTGACTTGGTGTTGGTCTCGTCGACATGTAGGAGAGACTGAGGAGCGGGCTGTCCGCAACGGTGCACGACACGGTACGCCGGTCATCGTGGCTCAGGCGGGTGAGGTCGATGACAGGGCCCTCGCCTATCGTGCGGCCTTGGCCAGGGATGTGGATCCAGTGTTGAACACACCAGGCCCGCTGGCACGGCAGACCAACGCAGGGTTGGATGGTATGGCGTTCGGTCCGCCTGCCCTGGCGGCCTGACATACCGCAGACATACCGCAGACATACCGCGCACCTCTATCTTGGCGCGCATGCGTTCCTTGCGGCGGCGGTTCGCCGTCTTGATCCTCTTCGCCGCGTTCCTGGTGCCGGGCCCTCCGGCCACCGCGGCGGCCCTGTCGGACGCCGGTTTCTTCGGGAGGTGGAGCGCCGGCGCCTGGGCGGTGGGGCCGCGGCTGAACTACGCGCACGCCGGCCTGGCACCCGTGGAGAGCGCAGTCAAGGCGGGCGACTACACGCTGGCCAAGCAGAAGCTGCTCGACTACTACCGCGCCCGCCCTGCTATCGAGACGAGCGCTTTCTCGCACGACAAGCCTTGGCCGGGCGCGCTCGAGCTGACCCCCAGCCACATCTGGACGCTGGGTGACGGGGAGCAGTACGTCAAG
The DNA here is from genome assembly GCF_044466425.1 of Nonomuraea sp. NPDC049400. Taxonomy (NCBI): domain Bacteria; kingdom Bacillati; phylum Actinomycetota; class Actinomycetes; order Streptosporangiales; family Streptosporangiaceae; genus Nonomuraea; species Nonomuraea sp. NPDC049400. Next base: position 127,463 of record NZ_JBITMP010000013.1, on the reverse strand, counting down.
ACGGTAGCCTTCGGTCCGGGAGAGAACACGGTCACGGCCGACGTCACGACCACCGTCACCAAGGGCAAGGCCGGATTTTTCCTGATGAGCCGCTACAAGGACGCGGTCATCGCTCTCGTCAACAGCAGGAGCAAGGGGTCGGGAAAGCCCACCCTCCGCCTGACTCTGGCCGACGGGTCCACGAAGACCCTCAACCCCACGCACGACACCTACATCTGGGCGGCCTATCCCGACAACGTCTACGGCGCCAAGTACTATATGCAGGTCAGCGACAACGGCACGGGCCCGTTCACCGGCGAGACACGCAAGGCGTATCTGCACTTCGATCTCTCCGGCGTCTCCGGGGTGAAGAAGGCGGAGCTGACGCTGACCGGCCAAGCTCCCTCCGCGAAGGCCGTCATGCTGTACAGCACGGGCGAGACGTTCAACGAGACCACCCGCACCTGGAACAACACCGTCCAGAACACCTACTCTTGGGAAGGCGACCCGGGGGGCTTCGACTGGAAGCTCCCGAAGGGCGCCGACCCGGAGTACCTCTACCAGCTTCCCCGCTTCTTCTTCGCCGGCCCGCTGGCCCTGGAGTACCAGAAGACCGGCGACGAGCACCACGCCAAGACGCTCATCGGCCTGATGACGGACTTCATCAAGGACGCCGACACCTACGACTCCGATCAGGGAGCCGGTTCCTACCTGGAAAACCTGCACGTGGCGCGCCGCCTGCAGAACTGGATCGCGGCCTATGAGATCCTGCGCAAGAGCCCGTCGCTTACCCCCGAGTCCAACGTGGCGATCCTCAAGACGATGAATCGGGCGGGGATGCACCTGCAGGAGAACGTCGTCACCACCCCGAACAAGATGCAGTCACAGAAGATCACGCTGCTGCACGCCGCGGTCTACTTCCCGGAGTTCCGCGCGGCACCAGGGTGGCGGACCAACGCGGCGACCTTCCTCACGACGCAGCTCAACGATTCGACCTATCCCGACGGCGGTTACAAGGAGGCGACGGACGGTTACCTGAGGGGCTACCTCAACCAGTACGCGGAGTCGATTCCGTTCATGCGGCGCCAAGGGATCGAGTTCCCCGCCACCGCCAGTGCCAAATTGCGGAAGCTCGCCCGTTTCCTCATGGACCAGGCCTATCCGAACGGATACAGCCCAGCCTACGGCGACGCCAACACCAAAGATCTGCGGGGCGGCCTCGCGCGACTGGGCGCGGAGCTCGAGGACCCGGAACTCGTCTACGTCGGCACGTCCGGAGCGTCCGGACAGCGGCCCGCGCACACCTCGGTGCTCTACCCGGACACCCGAGTGGCGATCTCCCGGTCCGGGTGGAGCGCCGACGACTCCTACCTGCGGATCAACGCCGACCGCGGCAACCACAGCCACCCGGACGAGTTGGCGATCACCACCTACGCGTACGGCAGGACTCTCCTGCCCGACATGGAGACGTTCACCTACAGCGACGACCCGCGCGCGGTGTGGCTGCGGAAATCCACAGAGGCACACAACACGATCGAGATCGACAACAAGGCGCAGTCCCAGTCCACGACGGCGGCCGGCGGGATCTCGCATCTGGTCACCAACCCCGCCTTCGACCTCATCGGCGCGAACACCGAGAGCTCCACCGGTGCTCGCCACGAGCGGTCCGTCCTGTCCCTCCACTCGGACCTGTGGGTGGTCTCCGACCGGCTGAAGCCCACGGACACCGCGGCGCACCGCTACGAGCAGAACTGGCATTTCGCCTGGGACGCCAAGCCCGCCATGAACTCCGGGTCGAAGGCGGTGTCCACGGGCTACGGCACGGGGGCGAACATCAGCATCGTGCCCGCCGACCCAACCAAGGTCACCTCCTCGCTGCCGGACGGCTACCACGCGCCGGGAGGCTACACCCTGCAGAACGCCAAGTACGCCTCCTACGCCAAGACGGTCGCGGGCCAAACGACCTTCGACACCCTCCTGGTGCCCTCCCGCGGCGCGGCCACCCCGGTGACCGTGGCCAGGCTCCCGGTCGGGACGACCCCGTCGTACCAGGCCACTGCCCTGAGCCTGAACGGCGGCACCGGCGTCTACTACAAGTCGTGGACCACGAAGGCTTCGCGCACATTCGGGTCCTACGCCTTCGATGGCAAGCTGCTCTACGCCGACGCCGGGACAATCGTGCTGGTCGACGGCTCCTCGGTCGTCCGCGACGGCACGACCCTGGTCAAGGCGCCGGCCGCGGTCACGGACCTGGCCGTGACGTTCAAGGACGGCACCGTACGCATCGACGGCAGCGGGCTGACCGCGAGCACCGACCCGGCCACGGCCATCGCGATCGCGGCGCCCGAGGCGACTACCAAGGTGATATTGAACGGCACAGCCGTTCCCTTCGAACGCGTGGACGGGTTCATCTACGCGGCCGCCTGACACCCACCCCAGCGTCACCTCACCCCTCAAATGTGGAACATCATGGAAAAACTGGACCCTCGTCGCACCGCACTGTTGCTCATCGACCTGATGACACGCATCGTCGAGCAGGCCACGGCGCCTCATTCTGGATCCTTCGTGGTTGCCCGCTGCCTCGCTCTGGCCGAGGCCGTGCGCCGAGCGGGCGGCCTGGTCGTCACCGTGCGGGTCGAGCGGCCGGGCCTCGCCGAGCAACCGCCAGGCAGCGAGCTGGTGGAAGGGGTGATCGGCGACCTGGAGATCGTGAAAGGCACCTGGGGCGCTTTCCACAACACCGGACTGGAGGAGGCGTTGCGCAAGCGGGGCATCGACACCCTGATCATCACCGGGATCGCCACGAACTTCGGTGTCGAGCAGACCGCACGTTTCGCCGACGAACTCGGCTTCAAGGTGATCTTGCCAGAGGACGCGGTGACCGCACTCGACGCACGTGCCCATCAGTTCGCCTTCGACTACATCTTCCCGCGTATCGCCACCGTGTGCATGACCGCCGAGGCCGTGACAGCCCTGCACTGAGAGGAGTGCGTCAAGCCGCGCCCGTCACGCCTCCGCGACCCTGCGGATCCTGGCCTCGTCACGCTTGTAGTGTGTCCACTTGCCCACGCGTGTCGACTGGACCAATCCCGCCCGTTCGAGGGTGGTCATGTAGGACGAGACGGTTGACTGTGCGAGCCCGCACTTGAGCCTGGCACGGAGGGCCGGGCTGGACATTGAGCCATGCCATGAGCCCAGGTGGGGCGAGGTGCCTGGTGGGCACGGCGGCCCGCTCGCCCAGCAATGGTGTCCCGATGCGGCCGCGGCCGCGTACCACGACACCCCTGCTCTGATCATCTGGCATCTCCGCCGTCCCCAGCAATGAGGCGACGAGGTGGGTGTGGCGGGTCCGTTCGGTGGCTCGGATCATGGCGTCCTACTTGTCGGCGTCAGTGGTGTCGCCTCCTACCAGCCAGTCAAGCCGGAGGGGTTGTAGTTTGGGTTGCGGTTCACTGCCGTACCAGCGCGTTCCAGGAAGACCGCGGAGGGATGTTGGCCCAGGCGGAACTGTCCTGGACGATCATGCCCCGAGCTGCTAATGCGGTTTGGGTTTACCGCCCATCCGGGGTTCAAATCCCCGATCCTCCGCAGGCGGAAGGCCCTCTCCCTTGATCGGGGAGAGGGCCTTTTTGATCTTCTGTGGGCACCAGGGTTGCAGTTGCCCTCAGGGCTGTCCCCAGAGGGCCTGGTCCATGCGGTTGCTGGCGTCTGTCATCTGGAGCGTGGCCACGTGTGTATAGCGCTCTGTGGTGGTCACACGAGTGTGGCCAAGGATCTCCTGTACGACTCGGATGTGGACGCCCTGTTCGATGAGCAGGGTTGCCGCGGTGTGGCGGGCGTCGTGAACGCGGGCGTCGCGTACGCCGGCCTGCTTAAGGATGGACTTCCACTGCTTCCAGTCCTCGGTGCGCTCGATCGGGCCGCCGAGATGCGTTGTGAAGGCCAGATCGTGATCGGTCCACTTATCCCCAGCCTTGAGCCGTTCGGCGGCCTGGAGCTTCTTGTGGGCCCGCAGTAGCGCCAGGAGCGCTGGCGGACATTGGAGGGTGAGCTTGCTCTTGCCCTTGCGTTGCCGAAAGATCAGCCCGCCGCCGGTGCGCTTCGGGCGCTTGTCCGCGTGGCTCGTACAGTTTTTGAGGCATGGGCGTCTGTAGCAGCGGTGGGCGCGCTTCTTGCAGTCCGGCTTGCAGTCGCGATCATGCTGGTGCTCTTTGCAGTTCTTCTTGCACGCCTTGCGGTGCCACTTCTCTCCACAGGCGTGCGGATCGTTGCAGCCGTGCTGCCACTCCGATCGCTGGATCTGGAACCACGCCCTGATCTCCTCCGTGTCCAGATCGATGTACGACCAGCGGAGTCCGAGAGCCTCGCCTTGCCGGATGCCGAGCGCGAGAGCGACGGACCACCGAGCACCGTTCCTCCTGGTCTTGGCGACGTCGAGGATGCGCTCGCCGCGTCGTACAGACCGAACGCTCCGCCCGGGGTTGCCACGCCGCCGCACAGATACAGCTCTACGATCGCCACGGCATGGTTGGACACCGGACGTGCTTGGGGGCGATCGACGATCCAGGGTTCGTTCCTCACCCTGGGTCACCGAGTAGCGGGCTGATCACCGCGCTTGACCCGTGGACTGGCGGATTGCGGGGTGACGAACTATGGGCAGAAGACGCTACGTCGCCAGGGGCGTTCCCGGCGGTTACCGGATCTGGGACAACAAGGCGCGCCGCTGGTGGGGCGACCTCTACGAGTTATGCCCTGACGAGCTGAACGGCGCGCGTAACCATGACAAGATCACGGCCCTGCTCAAGCGTTATAGAGCTATGCCGCGGTAGGCCACGCACCCGCGAACACCAGATGCCTGCCGGTGGTCGAAAAAGCAGATCAGCAGGGCGGGCCTGCGCGGTGCCAGGCTGCTGCTGTCCGTGGGCCTCCTCGAGTATGGTCCCGCCATGGAGATCCCTGAGCTGGCGGAACTGATCTGGCTCTTCGAGGACGAGCCGCAAGGCGAGTACGAGGACGTTCATTGGCCAGTCGGCCTCCACTCATTTCAACTCACCCGAGGCGCGATATCGGTCCTCTTCTCCATCGATCCCACGGCGGGTGAGGCGTATATCAGCCTCTACGTGGACGGCGAGGAGGTCACGTACATCAAGCGACTGCGGCGTCTCGGGAGACTGTCGGTTGAGCGCGAGCGGTCCGGCTATGAAGGGCTGAAGCTGTGGTTCCGGGAGGACTACAAGGAACCGGTTGCGCTCCAGACCAAGCCCACAATCCGGCTCTCATGGGACGTGAAGTCTCTTGATGAGTGGTAGCCAGGGGCACAGGTCGGCGGGCTGATCACAGTGAAAGCGACTGCCGATCCAACGGGAGCCATCCGAGGGAACGATCATGAACTGTGGCGAACGGGACTGGACGGCGAGAGTGCCGCCCACCTAGGCGGCGAACGCACGCGTACGCCAGCGAAGATCGTTTGGGAACCTATGAATCAGATAGTCCGAGCGTGTATCGCGCGTAGCGGTCGCCAGGAGAAGTGAACTCGATGCCGTTTTCATCGAGGGCGTTAAAAATCGTCACCTGGCCGTTCGGGAAGCCGAACCCCAAAGACACGATCGTCCCCTCCACGAGATCCCTGTCTCTCCACATCAGCAGCTCCACTGCCGAACAAGGCTGCCCGACCAGTGCAGTGAGCTCGTCTGGTGCGTCATCTCGCCATGCCAGGTGGAAGTCCGGCCAGTCCAGCGCGCGCTGCGGATCGATGGTGTTCCAGGTGATCGAGACCTCGTCGAACTTCCAGTGGTTGATCTCGACCTGCTCGCCCTCGAAGTCCAGGAGGATCGGGCAGTCGGCGAACCACTCATCCTGATCGAGATCCCACACCAGCAGCGCACGGGTCAGCCGCCGGCGGACGAGGTGCGCGAGCCTCGCTCCATGAGCGGCCGTGATCGCCGAGCGTCCACTCAACCACTCCGGCCTGTATCCCGGGACCCCGAAGTTGAACATCCAGTGATTGTGCCGGAATGTCCTCCCGTCCGTCGTGCCATTAGCGTGCCATTAAGGGCGGTCAGCAGCGGTCAATCACGGTCACTCGCGGACCGTCCTCAGCGCAGGTCGAGGCCGTTGCGCCTGAAGATCAGACCGTTTTGCAAGCAGGAAGTCAGGAGTTCGAATCTCCTAGGCTCCACACGTACAAAAGCCCAGGTCGGCGGCCTGGGCTTTTGATCTTTCTGAGGGCTATTCCGGGTCCCGTGCCCGTTGCATGCCCGATGGCTCGTCAAGCGCTCCGCGTGCCAGATCGTTGAGCTTCCGGGCGACCTCGAGCTGACGTTCATCGGTGGAGTGCTGATAGATGATCGCGGCGCGTGTGCTGGCGTGCCCCATCCTCGTCATAAGGTCCCGGATGGACGCGCCCGCGTTGGCTGCCCTGGCCCCGCCCTGGTAGCGCGAAGCGCGGGACGACGGCAGACGGGAAGCTCAGATGGAGGACTGTGCGGGGAGGTCGCTTCTATGGACGCCAGGGTCGTCATTTCCTCAGGTCCAGTCACCGGGCGCGAACTGTCGCAACCAATCGCGGAATCGGGCGCCGAACTCCTGTTCAGCGCGGTCGAGCATGCTGTCCGGGTCTTCCGGCGGCGCAAGCCCGAAGTTCTCCTCCAACCATTCGAGGTACGCGCTGTGGCCATCTGTGTGGCCGTCCTCGGTGTCGTAATAACCCTCGTCGGGACCTTCAAGGTCGAAGCTCTCACTGTCGAGAGCGAGGAGTTCGAACAGCTCCCGCAGGCCCCGCGCAACGACGTCGAGGTCGCCCTCGTCACCGAACCGGATCACAGGCAGCGTGGCGAGATCTTCCCGGTCGTCGCACTTCCACAGCGCGAAGAAGGATCCTGAAGTGCTGGCCTGAGCGAAAGGGATCAGCCGGTCGAGGAACTCCAAGTCGTGCGGATCTTTCAGGTCGAGCCACTCGGCTAGCCCGGGATCATAGCCGAAGTCCCGCAACTCGAACCCGCCCGAGTAGTAACCCGGGGACCGATCCTGGAGCTCTTTGAGGAGGTTCAGCTCACGAACGGGTGAGTACGCGTTGCTCATGGAAGCCCTCTCCGTGTGGCGTGATGATCTGTGGTTCGGCATCTTGCCAGTGACTTCAAGTCTGGAGAACAAGATCCGGAATCGTGCCCGTTGCGTGCCCGTTGGCAGGGGATCTACGGGGACTCACGGTCGCTTGCGGGAAGATCGGCCGGGGAGCGGAGGCCAGGGGATCGCCTGGTCAGCGATCACGGGTGTGATCGGCTTTGCAAGTAGGAAGTCAGGAGTTCGAATCTCCTAGGCTCCACTGCACGTAGAAGGCCACTTCCTATGATCGGGAAGTGGCCTTTTCGATCTTGTACAGCTGCAAAGTACAGCTACGGCATCGGCTGTTCTCCACACGCTCGCTCTGCTCCTGGGGGTAGGGAAGCCGTAGCGCTGTGAGCTCTCTCTGAGTGCCTCGATACATGCTGAGTGCGTAAACTCGCGCTCCGCCTCCTCGTACCTGATCGAGTTGTCCTGTAACAGTTGATCTTCCTCCTTCAGTGCATCTTGCTCGTGGCGCTGGTCTTTCCGCTACGGTCTGCTCTTGGCCTGATCATTTCGGGCTGAATGGTGGCCTGAGTGCTGCTGCGAAGCGGGCGGAGGAGTTCAAGAGCGTCTAGCGCAAGCTGTCCCTCCTGCTGCAGGAGGCCATGGCCAAGGACGCGAAGACAGGGAGGAAGAGTGGACGAGTCCGCACTCCCACAGCTACGGGCGGAGGCGTCCCGCGATGACTACTCCTCGATGGCCCGTCTGGCGCAGGGGCTGTACGAGCGAGGCCTGTCCGTGTCGGAGGCCATGCGCGAGTGCTACGGAGTCGACCTGCCGTTGGAGTTCCTTGTGCTCGCCGAGGCCGACCTATGGCGTCTCGACCTCTTGATCGTGTGCACCGATCAGCCGTGGCGACTGGCCGTCCCACCAGCCCGGGGCGGCCCGGTCGCCGGGGGTTCGTCCAACGAGGTGGCGCAAAAACTCCTCACCCTCGACCCTGATCTCCTGCCCCTCGGCTACACGCTCGGTAAGAAGAGCCCATCCTGGGATAACAAGGAGGTGCTCTGCTACCGGCTGTCCGAGCTCACCGCAGGCCGGCCGACGGTCTTCAGCCTGCGAGAGAAGACCACCCGCCACGACAAGGTGAAGCGGCGGGGCGACTCCCTGATGACAGTGCTGGAGGAACTCCATCTCCAAGAACTGCGCGAGACGGAGCGCGAGATGAAGGACTGGGACTCTGCCGCCGAGGAGGAGATCGTGGGGGCGGTGCGGGAACTGGTCAAGCAGGTCGAGGAGCTGCGGCGCAAGCTCGCAGCGCGCGAGGCGTGGTGAGCGTGGCCCACCCCGTGAAGGTGCCGCTAAGAGCCCGCTCCGGACCGTGCCGCGCCCGAGCACATCCCTCAACGGACAACCGAGACCTCTGCGACGGAGATCGCGGCGGGTGCCCGCCCGGCACCGCATGGTGACGGCTCAGCCTGCGTAGCGGTTCAATGAGTCCCGTGCATGGCCAGTGGGTCGGATCGCCCTTGGTGCGGACTACACGACAATGAAGGCCACATATATGACTAGCTACCTGATCGCACACACTTCGATTATTGTCTTTTTCATCGATAGGAGCCATTTCCTGCTATTGCCGCCCGACCGGTAAGTGCCTGGGCGCGAGTGGCTTTCCGTAATAAACTCCAAGGCAAGCTCGCGTCAGTTAGTCGAGTTGATTCTGTCGTGCCGGTCGAGGAGGGTCAGACCAATTTGGGTGGGGTTGTGCAGGACGCTGTTGTGATGCCTGCGCGTAGTGATCAGCCCGGCCTCGCGCAGAACGGCGGTGTGCTGGCTGACCGCCGCCGATGAGATGTCCAGGCGGCGGGCGAGGGCGCCGGTGGTGGCCACACCGTCGGCGATGGCGGTGAGCACCGACGCGCGGGTGCGGCCGAGGAGGTTGGCCAGCGCCCGCGTCGACGTGCCGCTCGTCCAGATGCCTGCAGCGTGATCGACGCCCAGCGTGGCAGGGTAGATCAGGATGCAGTCGGCGGGATTGCTTGGGTCGTACATCACCGTTGGGGCTCGCTTAAAGAACGACGGCACCAACAGCAGTCCCCGCCCGTCGAGGGTGGAGTCGGCGCCGTACTGGTGGCCGGTATTGACATGGAGGGTCGGCGGCATCCACCGGATATCCGGATGCAGACTGGACAAGAGACCGTCAAGACCGTCGTCAAGCAGGATCGTGCCGCGCTGAGCGCGCTCGGCGTCGAGGTGCGCCGAAATTCGCCCCCAATGTGGGCCGACCGCAGCACGGTGGTACGCCTCCACCGTAGACAGCACCTCCCGCCGGACGGCGAGGCTGTCGATGAGCCCGGCCAGCGCGGTCGGTACTCGGCCATGGTGGCCAGCGTAGAAGTCTAGCTCCGCCCGGACGGCCTGCCGGGGGCTGGCTAAGAAGGTCTCGGCGCCCTCGGCCAGGTGGTGGCCCGATCCGGCAAGGATGACCATGTCAAAGCTTGGCGGTCGCGCGGGCGTGATGGCGGCCAGGACGGCGAACCGGGAGTCAAGAGAACCGCGCATCCGACGCCGCCACGCACCGAACATCGTCTCCCCCGCCCGTCCGCGCAGCGCGGACAGGCTGAACAGGGTCTCGGCCATGGGACCCAACGTCGGCGCCACCCGCACCCGCGCCAAGTCGGCGGCCGTGAAGTGAATCCTGTGCATTCCCTCTTCCGCATACGCATCGGCATCGCAGTCAGAGTATGCCGCCCAGCGGTCACCAAAGGCGCTGAGCGGCACAGTTAAGCCATGGCTTACAAGCCTCGCACCGCGTGATCTATTCCTGCGACAGTGAGCGGGCCGACCTTCCGGAGAGAAAGGGTTTCTTCTATGAAACGAAACGTAAGCCTGACGGTGCGCGCGGCGATAACGGCTATTTCAGCCGCCGGCCTCCTCGCCATGCCGACTATGGCAAGTGCTGCGGCAGGCGACGCAACCCGAACGACGGTAGCAGCTTCTTCTGCGTTTGCCGCCGCAACTGTTCCCGAGAGTTATATCATGCGGGCAGTCAACGTTGCTCTCCAACAGCTCGGCAAGCCGTATCAGTGGGGGGCTGAAGGGCCCGACTCTTTCGACTGCTCCGGGCTCATCTATTATTCGTACAACAATCCTCCTGTGCTAATCGGCCGGCAGACTTGGGACCAAGCCGCCCAAACACGCCTCATTTCGTATTCGCAGCTCAGGTCTGGCGATCTAATTTTCTATAACAATTATGAGCACGTTGCCATGTACATCGGTAATGGCCAGGTGGTAGAAGCGCCTTCCTCGGGAGGTCAGGTTCGTATTGCGGCTCTGCGGTACAGTGGTGAGCCACGAACCTATCGCGCCTGATCGAATGACCGGAAAAGCGTCCTCTGCTTGCTGAGTAGAGCCTGTAAGGCTCTACTCAGCAAGCGCGGCCATTGTATCGGGACGTTCCACGAACCCCGGAATATGCACAGGGTACATGTGGCCGTTGTCGCGTCCCAGGCAGCAGCATTCGGAAGTTGCCAAGGCTGCACACAAGAGCTAGCGCTGTGACCGAAAATAATCACCGGGATGGCGCGTAAGACTCTTCTGCCAGCTGGATGGTGCTGATCACTTTTAGGATCGGCACTCAGGAGGCCAGTGACGCAACCGGTCAAGGTTCGCAGGCTCACGGACCCAGAAGGACAGAAGTTGCAGCGGATCGTGCGGCGCGGCACGATGAGTACGGTACGTTATCGGCGGGCGATGATCCTGCTGGCTTCGGCCGGCTGCGGGCAGGGCAACCAGCGCGCGTGGAAAGCTCTTCGGGAAGCATGTACACGCGAATGGCGGCTTGCCCTGGTGCGTCCGGCCTGGCATGGCTACGCCTGCCCGACGAGGAGATGCCCCGGCAGCCTGACGCCTACCGTACGAACATCCAGGTTGTACCGCCTTCAGGGGAAACGGCATCACTCGGCTACATCATGCCGCCTAACCTTTGAATCTTCCTGTCGAGGTCGCGCAGAACGTTCGGGAGGGTCTCGGCGGCGTAAGCTAGTGACGCCGTGTCCTTGCTGATCTTCCCGCCTTCGAAAACTTCTGCCGCGTAAGCGAGGCGACGTGCGGTTAGACTGTCGGGCCCTGCTGGAACGTCATTCATGACTGAGATAATCTGCCTCAACTCTTCCAAAGCGTCTATATTGAGGCTCCCTGTTCTCTCTAGCTGCTCAGCGATATGTTCCAGACGTGTGATGGGGGACTCAAAAGCGTCTACAAGCCAAGCCTCGAGAAGATCGTCAGTGATCGGGTTCGATATACGAGCCAGATGTTTGCCGTGCTCTCCCTCATGGTTGCGTTTCCATTCAAACAAAAGCTCGGCAGGATAGAGCTGCTCGCCTGTGTTCTTGTCGTCGACCTCGGCATGGTCCGCCAGGCACAGAAGTATCAGGTTGCGGAAGGAGTCCCTGTCTTTGCGATCAGCCCGCTTGCTGTACGCCCCGCACTGCTCCCATTGCTGGTCTCCATTTCCGATGGACGAGACCGCATGGGCAATCTCGACCCGGGCAAGGGGCCACGACTTTGGGCGACGCTCTTGGAACTCGCCGAGGATCAACACGACCGGATAAGCATCGCCTACCTTTCCGCCGATGCCGGACATCGTGCCGAGAAGGCCGGTGACCTCCCCGCAGCCGTCATCGCATGGCGCGCGGCAGTCGCCGCCGGCAGTACCGATGCGAAAACCGCTGACCGACTCACAGCATGGCTCGTCAAACAAGGTCAGTGCGCAGAGGCCGCGCATGTCCTACGGCAGGCACTTACAACTCCCCCACCGGGGCCACGCTTCGACAGCGTCTAGAGAAACGACTCGCTCGCTGCGAGAAGACCCCCGACTGAGAGAGGCGCTGTACAGCAGTTGGTACAGCAACACCGCCTCACTTGATCAGATGCCACCAGTCTTCTACGACCGCTTGAGCAGGGGAGAGGAAGCCTCTACGTGGTGACTGGCTCCCATTTTGCAAGCAGGAAGTCGGGAGTTCGAATCTCCTAGGCTCCACCCAGCTCACAGGCCACTTCCCATGATGGGGAAGTGGCCTTTTCGATCTTGTACAGCTGCCACAAGGCACCTCTGTGTCATTCACTGGGGGCGGGTGACCGGAACTACCGTAATCAGGTGGTCCAGACCCTTGAAGTCCTTGGGATTGCAGGTGTACAGGGGTAGCCGGTTCGCGATCGCTACACAGGCAATCATCAGATCTGCGGTGCGGGGGCGTGGTTTGCGTCCTGAGGCGATGACGGCCGTCCACAACTCGCCGTACTCGCGGGCTGCGGTGTCGTTGAAGGGGAGTGGGTCGAATTCGGCTTCGGCGGTCTGCAGGATCTTCATTCGCTGGGCGAGTTCCTGCGGCCCTGTCGCCACCAAGACGCCGACCGAGAGCTCCGCGGTGGTGATGGCACTGATCACCATCTCATCGGGGAGCTCGTCAGGATCGATGCCGGCGCGCAGGATGAGGATGTTGGTGTCAAGCAGCCCTATGGCGTGGGTCATCCCTCGTCCTCGGCGAATTCGCGTCTGCCGTATGCGCGATCGTAAGGGTCGTAGAGATCGTCATTGACGTGGCGGTCCATGTCTTCCCGATATTTACGGTCGTCCAGTCGGGGCATGCCACGCGAAACGGCGGCAAACTCGGCGCGCGACACGGCTCGGCGTCGGCGGCGGAGAGGGACCAGATCAGCGATGTGACGGCCGTTACGGGTAACGGCGTACCGCTCCCCACGTTCCAGGCCATCCATGATCTCCGCTGACCGGTTGCGCAGGTCGCGCTGAGAGATCTCATGGGAGCGGTCAGGCTCAGGAGTGCTCACATCTGAAGTCTACTGCGTTGTGCTATTCGGTGCTACAAGGTGGCACGCCTGGCGTGTGACGCCGTACGGCGCACGACAGACTGTCCGATTGTGGACTAGGGTGCCGTCGATGAAGACCGCCTTGCCGCCCTGTGTGGCGATCTTCTCCAGGATGCGGTCCAGGCGCGGCGCGCGGGCGGCGAGCAGGTGGATCACTTCCAGCGCCCAGCGGCGAATCGTGGAGGCCGACACCGCGTTGCCGCCGGTTATATCGGCCAACCGCTGGTCATGGCGCAGAACGGTTGAGCACAATGAGGGCGATCTTGGTGGGCGGGAGTTTCCGCCACCGCGAGCCGATCGCGTTGAGGCTGCCCGTGTTTTTACGCTTTATCAGGCCCATCAACGTCGGTGGGGAGCCCTCGGGAAGGCAGACCCGTGAGCGGGCTCGTTAAGCAGCCGGGATGATGAGACTCGTATGGGCGTCGTCGAAGAAGCGAAAGGGCTGCCGAACTTGAGTAACGAGCGCATCGCCTTGGTGACCGGGGCGGCCGGGGGAATCGGACAGGCGATCGTGGATATGCTGCGGCGGAAGGGATGGCGGACGGCGGGCGCCGATCTGAAGCCATCAACCGCTGATGCGCACTACCCGGTGGACCTGAGTGATCACAGGCAGGCGGCCGCGCTCATCGACGTGGTCATATCGGATATAGGACTGCCAGGTGCGTTGGTGAATGCGGCGGGGATCTACCGCGGAGTACACCTTCCGGAAACCGGTGACCAGTACATCGAAGAAGTCATGGCCGTCAATCTCGTGGCTCCACTTGTGCTGTGCCGTGAGTTCATTGGCAGGCATGTCGCGGGCGGTAGCAGCGCGAGCGTCGTGAACGTGGCGTCCGTCAGCGGGGAGATGGGCAGCCCTGATCCCTCATATGCGGCCTCCAAGGGCGGGCTGATCGCCATGACAAAGGGGCTTGGGCGGGCATACGCCGCACAGGGCGTCAGGGTCAACGCGGTCGCTCCCGGGGTCATCGACACTGAGATGGCCGGGCTGATCCCCGCGGATCGCCGTGAGCAGTACCGCCGGTCGATTCCCAGCGGCAGGTTCGGGGCCGCGGAGGAGGTCGCCGCCGCGGTCGCGTTCCTGCTCGGTGACGAATCGTCCTACATGGTGGGAACGGTGCTGGACGTCAACGGCGGCCTCTATTGATGGGCACGGTGCTAGAGATCCAGCGGCGGGTGTTGGGTGCGGAGCACCCGGACACCCTGACCAGCCGGGTGGCCTGGCGAGTGTGTTGCGGGATCTGGGGCGGGTGGAGGAAGCCAAAGCGTTGGAATGATCTCTAGTTCGTACAGCAGCGCGGTACCGGCCCTGTCTCCGCTGCGACGGAAGCCGAGTTCAAGGAGCTCTTCGAGCTCTATTCCGGCCAGAAGGTGTACGTCGACGAGGCGGGCCATCTGCTGGAGGATGGCTCCACGAACGTGCGCCTACCTCGCGTCAAGACGGAGGAGTTCTACAAGGACCGACTCCACCCCTACGGCGGGACGGGCAGCTCGGAGGGAATCCGCCCTATCATGCTCGCCCCCCAGACCGCCGAATTCGTACGTCGTACCGCAGAGATCATCTGCTCGTTTGAGATCAGCGAAGACGACTCGAATGAGTACGACGAAGACGAGGGAACCTCCGCCGACATCACCATCGAATTGAGCGACCCGCGCTATCGCGAGCACCTCACCAAGGGCACGTCCTTCCATACGGCCTTCACCGGCCATCTCCCCTTCACAGAGATTCGGCCGGACCGAGTTCGAAGTCGCCCAGCCCGCACGTGAGGGGGGCGTGCCACACGGTGAGCATATCGGGTGCTCGGCAGGCGTAAAGCCCCTAGTAGAAGGGGTCTTGACGAGAGATCAACTTTAGAGCCAGAGGCTTCACGTGCCCTCCAGTGCCACATACTCGGCGACCCTTCAGGTACGCCGCGAGACCATGCTGTTCCTGTCCGCCCAGCTGCGCGCCGAGCGCCGCCGTCGGGGCACCCGCCGAGGCCGGCGTGCGCTCGGTTGCTTCGCCCAAGCGCTACTCGTCTTGCGCTGGTTTCTGGACAACACCCGGATCAAGCAACTCGCGGCCGATCACGGCATCAGCCACAAGACCGCCTACCGCTACCTGCACGAGGGCATCGACGTCCTTGCCGCCAAGGCACCTGAGCTGCGCCAGGTCCTGCAGGACGCCACGAACACGGGCCTGACACAAGTCAACCTCGACGGCATAGTGATCGCCATCGACCGGGTGAGCACTCCCGGGCCCAACGGGGACGACCTCTGGTGGTCGCTGGTTCCCCGGACCTTGATATGAGATGCGTCTTTTGACCTGTGGCGATGTGTTGGAGATATGTCTCCGAAGCGGCAGCGGCGCCGGATCAAGCCCACAGGCCGCCGATGTCGCCGGCCGTTTGCGGATGGGAAAGAACAGGGCCCCGGTCCGGCCCTGTGGACGGCGCGAGCTAGAGCGCCATCTCCGGTTGAGCCTGTGTTGCTGTTAGTGTTGGCGACCTCAGATCCGCAACCTTCTCCCGATGGTCTTGAGGGCCCAAGCTGAAGCACATGCTCGGGCTGTGGGGGAAGGCGCAAGATCTCCGTTGACAGTTGGAGAGTCTTGCCAGGGGTGAAATCAAGCGGATCAAGAGCGCGCCGGAATCCGGCCAACTGCGGCTGCTGACCGTGGTCAGTGCGCGGAAGGACGCCGGCAGCAGCCCGACTGGGATCGTCGGACGGAGCCTGGCACGGCAGTTGCTCGCCGTCGGCGATCGCGTGCGCGTGATCGCCGAGTCCGACCAGTTGGCCGACTGGCCTGATGCGGTCGAACTTGTCGAGGGGTCCATCACCCGGCCATGGGAGTGCGCCGAGGGCTGAGCCTGTCCGTGTGCGCGGACTGACCGACCAGGAGAGGCAGAAGCTGCAGCAGATCGTGCGGCGGTGCAGTACGAGTTCGGTGCGCTATCGGCGCGCGATGATGCTGCTGTCCTTGGCCGGCGGGAACCGTGTTCCGGTGATCGCCCAGCTGGTGCAGGCTGACGAGGACACGGTGCGGGATGTGATCCACCGGTTCAACGAGATCGGTCTGGCCTGTCTGGACCCTCGGTGGGCGGGAGGCCGTCCCCGCCTGCTCAGCCCTGACGACGAGGACTTCGTCGTCTTGACACCTTCCAGCGCACCAAGACCTGGAAGGAATCGCCCGACCCGGATCGCGACGCCAAGCTCGACCGCATCGAGCAAGTGCTGGACCGCTTCCCCGACCGCGTCTGCGCCTTCGACGAGTCCGGGCCGCTGGGGATCCGGCCCACCGCGGGCTCCTGCTGGGTCAAGCAGGGCAAGCGCGACCGCCTGCCGGCGACCTACCGCCGCACCCCACGGCGTCACCTGCTTCCACGGCTGCTACTCCCTCGGCGACGACCGCCTCTGGGGCGTCAACCACCGCCGCAAAGGCACCGCCAACACTGTGACCGCGCTGAAGTCCGCGCCGCCCGGCCCGACGGCGCCCCGATCTACATCATTCTGGACAACCTCTCCGCCCACACCGGCGCGGACGTCCGCCGCTCGCCGCGCAACGCAGGGAACGCGCCCGCATCCGCAGCGAGCAAGGCATCCGCTGGGGCGGACGCCCCGTCGCCGCCGCAGCCTGATCAAACGACCCTCGCGGAGAACGTCAGATCCTCGCACTACGGGCGATGCGGTACAGCACGTTCGGACGCAGTGGCCCTTCGGGCTCGGTGGGGTCGTCGAAGTCGTCGGCCGGGTCCCGGGTCATGCCGATCCGGCGCATCACCGCCTGGGAACGAAGGTTGGTGGCCGTTGTGACAGCGAGGATCTCAGGAAGCTCAAGAGCGTCAAAGCCGTGGGCCAGGACTGTCAGCGCAGCCTCGGTGGCGTAGCCCTGGCCCCAGGCCGAGCGGGCGAGCCGCCAGCCGATCTCCACTCCTGTGAACGGCATGTGGTCGTCCACTTCATCCAAGCCTGCGAAGCCGATGAACTCGCCCGTGGCCTCCACCTCAACCGCCCACCACCCGTAGCCTCGCTGGTCGAACTCGGCCTGAAATCGCGACACGGAGGCATCGCTCTGTTCGCGGGTAAGCAGGTCGCCCAAGTGCTCCCGGACCTCGGGATCGGCATTCATCGCCGCCCACGGTTCAAGGTCGGAGTCACGCCAACGGCGCAAGATGAGGCGATCGGTACGCAGTTCAGCCATGCTGCCCAGCCAATATGAGCTCTGGCCCCGAGGCAATCACTTTTTCTGCTGCGTGACACCGCCACCCAGAAACACAGATCGCTCCCAGGGCGAACGAAGCGACCACCGACCCGGCGAACCTAGGCCAAGCTCCGAGCTGCTGATGCGGTTTGGGTTTACCGCCCATCCGGGGTTCAAATCCCCGATCCGCCGCAGGCGCAAGGCCCTCTCCCAGATCTTGGGAGAGGGCCTTTTTGATCTTTGAGAGCGTCGCAGTCGCAGGCTTGCAACGGCTGGGGATTTCCCCAGAGCGCGGAGGCGAGCCGCTCCCCTGCATCGCGTGTCAGGGGTGTGGAGACGTGGGTGTATCGCTCGGTGGTGGTCACGGGTGTGGCCGAGGACTTGCTGAACGACGCGGATGTTCACGCCCTGCTCGATGAGGAGCGTCGCGGCGGTGTGCCGGGCGTCGTGGATTCGGACGTCCCGGATGGTGTCCATGTCGATGTACGACCAGCGGCGCCGCAGGGCCTCGCCCTGGCGAACCATGCCATGGTCAGCTCGATCGAGTTGCGGTGAGTACGGCGATGTCACGGTCGAAGCAGACGATGATGTGGCCTTGTGGGGTGGCAGCGACGGCATTGACCAAGTCGGGGAATTCGATGTCCGGGCTGATCTTGTCGAAGGTGGTGAGGCTCCATGCCGCTACCGTTCTGTGGCTGGCGGCAACTGCGATGGGGTGGCCGTCGACCGTGGTGGCGGCGAGTGCGCCCACGGTTCCCGTGGAAAGTTGGCCGATCTGCTGAGCGGTGGCGACGTCCCATACCTTCATCGGTGGGTCGCGCCAGTCATCGTTCGTGGTGATGGCGATGGGTCGTCCGTCCACGATGGTGGCGGCCACGAGCCGTACCGGTTTGCCGTTGCTTCCGGCGGTCTGGAGTCCGGTGTCGCGGTTGATGGTGAGGTCACGGACCCGGAAGCCGCCGCCCCACCGTCCGAGTAGGGCGACGGGCTGGTCGTCGAGCGTGGTGGTGGCGAGGTCGTGTACCCATCGATGGTCGCTCTTGCGGGGGTTGCCGGTCTCTTCGCCGGTGCGGAGATCCCATACCCGGATGGTCTTGTCGTCGCTGGCGGTGATGGCCCGGGGTGGGTCGCCCGTGTTGTCGGCCGCGACGGCGGTTATCGGGCGGCTGTGGGTGGTCAACGGTGCTCCGGCCGCTTTCCCCAGTGTGAGGTCCCAGAGTAGGACATTGCCGTCCTTGCCTCCGGTGATCGCCACCGCGCGACCGTCCACTTGGGTCGCGGCCACAGCAGTGACGGGGCCGGTGTTGTCCGTGAGTGGCCGGCACACCTGATCGCCGGTGTCCAGATCCCATACTCGTACGGTTTCGTCATCGCTGGCGGTGACCGCCACCGGCCGGCCAGCCACTGAAGTGGTGGCCACCGCCGTGATCGCGGCGTCGTGGCGAACTGGTTTGTCGGCCGGTTCGCCGACGACCAGATCGCACACCCGGACCGACCCGCCGTCGCAACTCGACACCACCACCTGCCGGCCATCCACCACTGCCGTCGCCACCGCGTGCACCGTGCGGGGATGCTGAGGGAACAGCTCACCGACCAGCTCGGCCGTTTCCAGGTCCCACACCTGGATGGTCGGCTCGTCGGAGTTGCAGGTGATCGCCACCAGTCGGCCGTGCACAACCGTGGTCGTCACGGCCTCCAGGTCCGCAGATCGGGGGAGGTCACCGACCGGAAGTCCGGTGGCCAGGTCGGACACGCGTGTGGTCGTCCGGTAGCCACCGGAGACGACCACCAGATGGCCGGAAGCCAGCTCCGCGACCGCAACCGCGCCCACGTGCCCACTATGGCCAGTGAACGGGCTACCCACCGGATCACCGGTATCCAGGTCCCATACGCGGACCGTTCGGTCGCCGCCCGTGACAGCTACCCAGCGGCCGTCCAGCACCGCGGTCGCCACCGCGTACACCGGGCCGGTGTGGCCGCGGATCGGTGCCATCACCTCCTGCCGCGTTTCCAGATCCCAGACCCGTACCGTCGTGTCGTAGCAACCGGCGACCACCACCTGGCGGCCATGGCGTTCCGCGATCGCGAGGGCCTCCACACTGTCAGCCTGAAGGGGGAACGGCTCACCCACCGGCCTACCGGACGCGAGCTCCCACACCCGTACGGTGTCGTCGTCACCACCGCTGACCACAACAGGGCGACCGTCCAGAACTGACATCGCCAGCGCCCGCACCGCGTTCGTGTGACCAGCCCATGAGGCGCCGACCCGCTCGCCGGTTGACAGATCCCAGACCCGTACGGTGTCGTCGCCGCCTCCGGTGACCGCTACGGCACGGCCGTCGAAGACCGCGGTCGTCACCGCCGCCACCCAATTGGTGTGACCGTCGGTGCTGCCTAACGGCGGGCATGACGTCACGCCCTTCGGCAGCAGACTGGTCCAAGTCTGCCGCACACGCCAGGCAGCAGGACGAACAACCGGACCCTCGTGGCGGGACATTGACGACATGCCGCGCATGGTAGTTGCTGGCACCGGGACGCGTCTCCAAGAAGCCCCGGGGTGGTCGTCTTCCCGGGTGGCGGTGCGTGGCCGGAGCCGGCGGGGCCCATGGACAACATGGGACGCCCAGGGCCCACGGCACCGACCCCGCCGACAAGACCCACTCCACTGCTCGTCAGCCCTCTAGAACCCTCGCAGACCCAGGCACTGGGGTTCGGGTGTCCTAAAATTACTGGACATTCCGATTGTGTCCCCTGCGCGGATGCCCGCTCGTCGTGCACGTGCGAGCCCATGACCCCGGAGGTCGCGATGCAGTACGCCCTCTTGATCTACACCGAGCCGGGCTATCACGAGGCGTTGTCCGATGCGGAACGCGAGCAGGCCTACGCGGACTATTTCGCGCTGGCCGACGACCCCCGGTACGGCATCGGCGCGCAGCTGCAGCCCGTCGAGACGGCGACCACCGTGCGGATGGTCGACGGCCGGAGGCTGACGACCGACGGTCCCTTCGCCGACACCAAAGAGGTCCTCGGCGGCCTCTGCCTGATCGAGGCGGCCGACCTGGAGGAGGCCCTCGACCTGGCGGCGCGCATCCCGGCTGTCCGGCTCGGCGCCGCAGTCGAGGTAAGGCCGCTGGTGAAGTGCTGATGCCGCTCGATGCGGTTTTCCGGGATGAATGGGGCAGGGTGCTGGCCTCACTGGTCGGCTATCTCGGGGATTTCGACAAGGCCGAGGAAGCCGCGCAGGAGGCGTTCGCGATCGCGGCGGAGCGCTGGCCCATATCGGGAACGCCGCCCAACCCGGGGGCGTGGCTGGTGACCACGGCGCGCAACCGGGCGATCGACCGGATCCGCCGCGAGCGGACCCTGGCGGAGAAGATCCCCCTGCTGACGGTGCCGGAGGCCGCCGTTGAAGAGCTCGACGAAAGCGTGATCAAGGACGAACGGCTCGAACTGATCTTCACCTGCTGCCATCCCGCGCTGCCGCTGGAAGGGCAGGTGGCACTCACCCTGCGCGCCCTCGGAGGCCTGCGAACCGCCGAGATCGCCAGGGCGTTCCTGGTCTCCGAGGAGACCATGAAGCGTCGGCTGACCCGAACCAAAAGCAAGATCAAGGCGGCCGGGATGCCGTTCGAGGTACCCGATGCCCGCCAGCTTCCGCAGCGCCTCGACGCGGTGCTGACCGTCATCTACCTGATCTACAACGAGGGCTATGGCGGCCGCGTCGACCTTGGTGCTGAGGCCATCCGACTGGGCCGATTGCTCACCGGACTCCTGCCGGACGAACCCGAGGCGCACGGGCTGCTCGCGCTGATGATGGTCCACCACGCAAGGCGGCAGGCCCGCTTCTCCGGCGAAGACCTTGTACTGCTCGACGATCAGGACCGCTCGCTGTGGGACATGCGCCAGATCGAAGAGGGACGGGCGGTGCTCGACCAGGCGCTCGTTCTCGGCGGGCGCGGCGCCTACGTCCTGCAGGCCGTGATCGCGTCCCTGCAGACACACGAGCCGATCAATTGGCGACAGGTCGCCGAGCTGTACGGGCGTCTGGTGGAACTCACCGGTTCGCCGGTGGTCGAGCTCAACCGCGCGGCGGCGCTCGCCCAGGCAGGCGACCCCGTCGCCGCGCTGCGCGCCGTCGACGGCCTTGCCCTGCACGACTACCTCTACTTCCACTCCACTCGTGCCGAGCTGCTGCGGCGTCTCGGCCGCGATGAAGAGGCCAGAGCGGCGTACGGCAAGGCGCTGCAGCTGGCCACCTCGACGCCCGAGCGCCGATTCCTCACGCGGCGGCTCGAAAACATCTGAGCCGGATTGTCCCCCCGGCGGGTCCTCGTTCGTCGCCTGGATGTCAGCGACGAATTCGACCCCAAGGAGGGGTAGCGATGCCAACGCAGCGCGAGATGGACGAGGCCGAGATCCGCGGGCAGATCGACAAGATCGTCGCAGGGCTGCGCGCCAAGGATCTCGAGGGACTGAAGCAGGCTTACTCCACGGACATCGTGTCCTTCGATATCGAGTCGCCGCTCCAGGATGTGGGGATCGAGGCGAAGCTCAAGAACTGGGCGAAGGTGTTCACGCTCTTCGAGAGCGTGAACTACGAGATCCGCGACCTGACGGTCACCGCGGGCGATGAGGTGGCATTCGGGCACGCCTTCGGCCGGCTCAGCGGCAAGTTGAAGGGCGGGCCGGTGACGACCGGCATGTGGGTGAGGGTCACCTTCGGCTTCCGGAAGATCGACGGCACCTGGCGGATCACGCACGACCAGGTCTCGGTGCCGCTCGACGTCCAGAGCGGCAAGGGCATGACCGGCCTCGAGCCCTGACCGCCGCAGGACAACGGGAGACAGCCCTCGATGAACATCTTCCTATGGATCCTCCAGGTCCTTCTGGCCGCCATGTTCGCCATGTCCGGCCTGGAGAAAGCCACCCAGCCATGGGACAAGCTGACCGGAAAGTACCCGTGGATGGGGGACGTCCCCCAGGCGGTGGTGCGGCTCATCGCCGTGCCGGAGCTGCTCGGCGCGGTCGGCCTGATCGTCCCCGCCGCCACCGGGATCGCACCGATCCTGACGCCGATCGCCGCGACAGGGCTGGCGATCCTGGCGATTCTTGCGACGGCCATGCACATCCTCCGCAAGGAGCGCTCCGGCATCGCGGTCACGGTCGTCTTGTTCCTGCTGACCGCGATCGTCGCCTGGGCCCGGTTCGGCCCCTACGGCTGGTAGCCACCAGCGACCAGACCGTCGCGCCGGCCTCCGTGATCGCCACGTCAACGCCGGCAACCGGCTCAACGTGATCGTGCGCGGCCCGGGCGGCCCCTGTGAGCGCGGCATGTTCGCCGGCAGGGCCAACTGACGGTCCGAGTTACAAGATTCTCCTACGGAAGGAACATCATGAGTTCCGCGTTTGAAAACCCTCGCCGTGACTTCGGCGGGGACATCATCGAACCGGGTGCGGCGGACTACGAATCGGCCAGCCGCTCGATGCTGGTTTCGGGTAGTCCGGCCTTTGTCCTGCGGCCGGACAGCGTCGCGGACGTGCAGGCCGGTGTCAGATTCGCCGTCGGCACGGGGCTTGTGCTGTCTGTACGAGGCGGCGGCCATGGCTTCGCGGGCTTTGCCACCAACGACGGCGGCGTCGTGCTCGACCTCGGCAAGCTCGCGAGTGTGGAGATCATCGACAAGGAACGTCACCTTGTGCGGATCGGCGGCGGCGCTACCTGGGGTCAGGTCGCGGACGCGCTGGCCCCGCACGGCCTGGCGATCTCCGCGGGCGACACCAGGAGCGTCGGTGTCGGCGGGCTGACGTTGACCGGTGGCATCGGGTGGAAGGTCAGGAAGTACGGCCTGGCTCTGGACAATGTGGTCGCCGCGGAGGTGGTCACCGCCGGCGGCGACCTGCGGCGGGCGAGCGCGACGGAGAACCCGGAGCTGTTTTGGGCGCTTCGCGGCGGCGGCGGCAACTTCGGGATCGTGACCGCCTTCGAATTCGTCGCACACCCGACGAAGGACGTCTTCTTCGGCACGATCACTTTCCCGGCCTCCGAGGCGGCCACCGTGCTCCAGGGCTGGGCGGACCACCTGCGCACCGCACCCGAGGAGCTCACCTCCATCGCGGAGCTCGCCAACCCCTTCACCGGCGGGCCCGACGCGCCGGTCGAGATCCAGGTCGCCTTCGACGGCGATGACCCCGAGCTCGCCGCCCAGGCCCTCGATCCGATCCGCCGGCTCGGTACGGTGATCGGCGACGACGTCGCGCTCAAACCGTACGCGGACGTGCTCGTGGACTTCGGGCCCCCGCCGCCCGGCATCCAGCTGGTCACCCGAAGCGCGTTCGTCGACACCGCACCGGTGCCAGAGGTGCTGCGGATCCTTGCCGAGGTCGGGGCATCGCAGTCCCCGCCGAAGATCTCCGTCCGCAGCGTCGGCGGTGCGGTGTCCCGGCTTCCCGGCGACGCCACCGCCTACGCACACCGCCAGGCGGAGCTGATGTTCGTGACCACCACCATTGGCCCGCCGCCGGTCATCGAGGCCGCCCGTCCCACCCTGGAAGCGATCTGGGCCAGACTCGCGCCTCACGTCAGCGGCGCCTACGCCAACTTCCTCGCCACTGCCACCGAGGAGGACGTCGCCGCGATCTATCCGCCGCACACCTACCAGCGGCTCGCGGCGGTCAAGCGCCAATACGATTCCGGCAATCTGTTCTCCAGAAACCACAACATCCGTCCGCTGTAAGCCCTGGACGCACAGGCAAAGTCGTCTGTCGCGTCCCAGGCCGCCGTTCGGCGGTCTCCTCCTCCCGGATAGCCGGCGCCCGGCTTGTCCGACCTCGACGGCTGCCGCAGGCTTCCCGCGCTGTAGCGAGTGCCCGTCCACCAGGACCTGCGCCGCATTCGGTGGGGCAAGCAGCCCGATCCCGGCCACCTCGCCCGCCTAGCCTGGGGAGCCTTCCCGGCCGTCGTAGCGCTGGGCGAGCTCCCGCAGGCGCTTGCTCAGCCGCTCGTGTTCGCCGGCCAGGCCGTCGGCCTCGAACCGGAGCTGGCGGAAGCGCGCGGCCTCCTCGCCGCGCGTCACGGCCAGAGTGTCGTCGATCTGGCGGCGGGCCATCCCCAGCCGCTCTCCCGCGTGGCCGACCAGCTCGGTTTGCTCGCGCAGGCCGTTGCGGGCGGCCACCATGGCCTCCCGGTCGGCGGGCGACAGAAAGGGATGCCGGTTCCAGCCGCTGGTGTAGCGGACGGTGTAGTCGTGCTCGTTGTGCGGGTAGCGGTCCCGCGTGGCGGCGATCGCCTGCCTGATGCGGACGTGGCTCACCTCCAGCGTCTCGCGTGCCTCATTGGCAGCGCGCTGCACGGTATCCAGGGTGCCGCGCACCGCGTCGACGTGCAGCCGGACGATGTTCTCGGGGGTCGGCCCGCCGCCCGGGCGGGCAGACCCGCCCGACCGTGGCGAATGCTGCTTCTTCAGCCGGTCGAGTAGCTCGACGATCTTGCGCATGGCCAGCTGCATCTGGCCGTCGGTGCGCAGGGCGGCGGCCTGCACGGCGGGCACCGACTGGGGGGCCACCTGGCGGGCGATGCCGGCATAAGCGGCGTAGAACAGGTAGGCCGCCCCGCCCGCCGCCGCGACCAGCGCCGCCGCCTCAACTCCGCCGCGCGCGATATCCATCCGCCGGCCCAGGTCGGCGGCCCGCATGGCGGTGGCTGCCGCGTGCGCGTCGAACGCCTGCGCCGCCGGGCCGGCCTCCTCGCGGGCGGACCGCTGGGCGATCGCCATCTCGGCCTCCCGGTCGCGGTGCAAGCCCGCGCCCCGCGCCAGCACCGTGAGATGGTCGCCGGCCGGCACGTCACGCGGCCGCTCGACCGGCAGCAGCGGCCCGCCCATCGCGACCAGCGGGTCGTCGCTCATGCCTGCATCCGGCGCACGGCCTCGGCGTACTGGATGATGGCCAGCTCGGTGGCGGCGTTGCCACTGGCCATCACGATCTGCCCGCCGGCCGCCAGGCGGGTGCGACCGTGCAGGTCCTCGGACTCCTCCAGCATGTTCCGCAGCAGCGCCTCCAGCGCCACCCCGACGTACGGCAGCATCCCGGCGGCGGCCGCGGCGGCGCCCAGCGACCGGTTGAACTCCTCGTGCTCGTCGACCAGCGTCTGCACCGCTTGCCCGGACCTGGCCCGCCCGTCGTTGTCGTGCACTATGTCCGGGATCTCGCTCACGGTCCCTCCAGTCGCCTCAGCAGCTCGTCGAGCGAGGCGTTCATCTGGGAGAAACGGCCCAGTGCCTCGGCCTCGAACTCGTCAAGCCGCCTCGCCATGGTCTCCGGCGCGAGGGCGGGTGGCAGGTCGTCGGCGGGCTCCCCGACTCGTGCGAGCCGGTCCTGTTGCGCGGCCCGTACGGCGGCCAGCACCTGCTCCTCAAGTTCATGGGAATCGAGCCGGAGCGCCCGCGGGGCGATGCGCACGCGCTCGACAAGGCCGTCGGCGCCGACTGTGGCACCCACCAGCCCGCGTGCCGCCTCCCCGAAACCACGGGGATCCTCGCCTTCGGAAGCCATGTGCCTGCCTCAACAGCTGTGACCTTTGTGGCGATTTCATGTATAGCATCCTGGTCGGGCGCTCGTCAGGAGCGACGCTCTCCCGGCCCCGCGGCTCAGCGCCGATTGCGGTCAGGCCGCACCCGCGGCTCAGCGCCGATCGTCGTCAGGCCGCACCCGCGGCGTCCTGGATCGGCGATTGGTTGCGGAACGCGGGCTTGGCGTCACTCGACCAGGTGGCCGGTCGGCATCGCACAGAGCGGAGCATCCGTCTCGCCGCCGTGGGAGCGCCGACCGGCCTGCGCATCTCGTCAACGATCACGGGCGGAGGTCGCGAACGTGAACGTCTAGTGGTGTTCGGTCAGCTGAAATCGAACAAATGGTTGATCTGTGCGTATGGCCAGTTGAACTTGTCCGGATTGACTCTGTGGCTGTAGCCCTCATAGTCGGGCCGTTCGTAGTGAAGGCGATACCAGGCCGCGTCCCGCGATCGCTCATCTTCGGTCCTCGTGTCGTCATAGCCAGAGCCGTCGCCGAAACGGCCGTCATTCCCTTTGGCCACATCGATGTGGCGGATGAAGTCCCGGGCGAGACTGTTACCGCTCTCCCAGGTGCCGAAGTCCTGCGCGCCGAGGATGAGGACGTTGGTGTTGGGATAGTACCTGGACCTGTAGGAAACCGAGTGGAGCTCGTTCCTGTAGATCACGGTGATGTCGTGCTCTTTGGTGTAGGCGAGTGCTGCGCGGCCTTCCTCCGTCTGCCTCAGCGATTGCTCGGTGAGGTCGCGGGCTTCCTCATTGTTGTCCCAAGGGGTAGCGAGCCCCGCTGTGACGAAGGCGGGGATGCTGGCCAAGCCCGTGATGTACGTGACCGTTCCCAGGTTTCCCATTTTCGCGGTGGCCCCGAGCAAGGTCTTCGCGTGCCTCAACGCGGCGACTGGGTTGCGGCGGATGTTCTCTTTGATGCCGGTGAGCGCCGTATACATACGCTTTCTCACACTCGCGATGTACATCCTGCTTCCCGCCGTACCCACCGCAGGGCCGAGGGCGAAGTAGCGGTAGAGCGCGATCACCAGGGCGATCAACGCGGCGATGACGTACAGTCTCCAGACCACCTTCAAGGCGACCAGGAGCATCGTGGCCGTGCCTGACATCGCGGCAGCCATGCCGCCTTTGTCCGCCTCGGCCTGGGCGACTCGCACGTGGTCCTCGGAGGCCGTCATGTCGTCGCTCAGGTTGCCCGCCGTGCGAACATGGGCGACTGCCTCGTTCGTGCCGGTCTGGCCATTCTTGGCCTCGGTGGCGACGTCCAGAGAGGACGAGGCCCCCTGGAGGCGGTTGAGGTCGGCGCCATGGCTCCCTAACGGCGCCACGTCAGCGACGAAGCTGTGGGCCCAGCGAAGGATGTCGGGTAGTTCTCCGCTCACGATGCTCCCCCGTTGGCGTGTTCAGCCTCGACGTAGGTGCGTTCCGAGGTCACGTGCTTGGCCGCCATGCCGCGCAGTTGGGTGACAACGCTCTCGAAGTGCTGCCCCAGCTGATCGGTGAGACCGGTGTGCTCGGCGTCGAACTCATCGCTCAGCTCGTCACGCGTGCCGACGGATCGAGCCACACCCGGCATCGCGAGGGTGACTGCCTGCGCAAGGCGGTCGGCGACTTCGGCCAGGCCTTCGGCGGTACGGACCCGGGAGCCGAAAGCCACGTCAATTCCATCGAAGTTCTCGCTCATTGCTGCATCAAGCGATCCAGGCGCAAGGTGAGCCCGTTGACGGTGGAGAGGAGCTCGTTCATGTCCGCTTGAGTGTCGGCCTTGACCTTTTCAATCAGGTCGTTCAGCTCCAGCGGGTCCTGCTTCAGCACGTCGGGGATGGCCTGGGTGGCCCGTTCCTGGGCCGCTTCGCGGGCACGGCCGAATGCCTCCATGATCGCCTCGGCCAGCTCGGTCGCGGGTAGCCGCAGGGCCCGCGGGTCGAGCTTCAATCCGGTGAGGTCGGAAGTGCCGTCCACTTCTACGCTTACGAGCCCATTCGCGGCCGTGGCGGATTCCCGCAACGCCACGAATTCTTGCAGAAAATCCATGGTCTCCCAGGCTAGGGATGCGGACCGGGATCCGTCAGGCAAGATCATTGACGTTCAGGCGAATTTCACCCAGTGTTGGCGATACTGGGCGAGCGAGGCGGGATGGAACCCCTCCGGCCGGTGGCACGCGGCCCCAGTAGAGTGCGGTGCCGTGGAGGTGGCGAACATGGATGAGCAGGAACTGACCGAGCCGTGGGAAGGCGTCTGCATCACTCCAGGCCCTTTCAGCCACACGGGCGTCCTTGTTCTGTCAGGGTCGAGCGGTCGTATCGAACGGGACAGGGCTCGTCTCCTCGCCCGGCAGGGGATGACCGCGATGTCGATTCGATGGTTCGGCGGCCCCGGACAGTCACCGGGCATCTGCGAGATTCCTCTGGAGACCTTCGTTTCCGCCATCGATCTGCTCGAATCCACCGGAGTGCGGCGCATTTGCCTGCTGGGGGCGTCCAAGGGGGCGGAGGCCGCCCTGCTCACCTCCATCCATGACCCGCGGGTCGACGGCGTCGTGGCGATTTCGCCTACCTCGGTGGTATGGGGAAATGTCGGCCCGGGGCGAGATGGGCAGCAGCGCCCTTACCGGTCGTCCTGGACGTGGAAGGGACAGCCGCTGCCCTTCGTCCCGTACGACGATGACTGGACCGCTGCTGAACCGGCGAACGGTCCGGTAGCCATTCGCGGCTGGTACGAGCGCAGCGAACGGACGTTCGCCGACATGGCGCGCGCCGCCGAGATCCCTGTCGAGGAGACCAGGGCTGACGTGCTGCTGGTGGCAGGAGGGGACGATGAGATGTGGCCGTCCCTCCCGTTCGCTGAGCGACTTGTCGCCCGTCGCCGGACCGCTGGTCGTACCGCTCGGCTGATCAGCCTGGCCGAAGCCGGGCATCGTCCGCGTCTGCCAAGGGAAGGTCCTGCGGCCGCATCGCCACGCTTTCTTTACGGCGGTGACGCTGTCGCCGATGCCGAGCTCGGAGCTGCCGCCTGGCCGCACATCCTCGATCTGCTTCGCGGCTGACAGGATCGGCAGCCGGCGGCCTCAGAAAGGTAGGGCTGTCCCTACCACGCACAGGCCCGTACGCAGGGTCGATGGCCCCAGACCCCCGCTCGTAGCGTTTTCCCCATGAGAACCCTCCAGCGCCGTCTCGCCACCGACACCCGCTACACGCTGCTCGGCCTCCCGCTGGCCGTCGCCTCCTTCACCGCCACCGTCGCCGGCGTCTCCGCGGGTCTCGGCAGCGCCGTCGCCTTCGTCGGCCTGCCCGTGCTCGCCGCGACCGCCGCCGCCTCCCGCCACCTCGCCGATCTCGAACGCGTCGCCCTGCCCGGTGTGCTCGGCCATCCGGTCGCCCGCCCGCCGTACGCGCCCGTCCCTGAGGGCGCGGGCTGGTTCCGCCGCGCGATGAACCCGCTGGCCAGCGGCCAGGCATGGATGGACCTGCTGTACGGGATCATCGCGCTGCCGTTCTCGCTGGCTGCCTTCGTCCTCACCGCCGTGTGGTGGGCCGGAGCCGTCGCCGGCTTGACCTTCCCCATCTACGGCTGGGCCATCGCCCGGATCCCCGGCGCCGGCGAGGGGCTGCCGTGGCTGGGTCTGCCTGACACCCCCACGATGCTCGTGGTCGTCACCACGGCGGTGGGCGTCCTGTTCGCCCTGACCCTGGTGCCGGTGGTCCGGATGGCCGCTCTGCTCAAGGCGAGCGTGGCGCAGGTGCTGCTCACCCGCGCCGCCTATCTCCCGGAGAGGCCCACCGTGACCCCGGAACCGGAACGGGCGTGGCAGGCTGCCTGATGATCCACCCCTTCGCCGCATGGTCGCCTCTGCCCCGCGCGAGCCGGGCAAGGCGGCCATTGTCATGTTCCCCGTGCACCGACAGGCCCAGCTCGACGTCCAGCGGCCCGTGTTCGGCCCGCTACTGTCGTCTTCTGACGGTTTGCCCTTGATCGCCAGAGTGCGATGAGATCATCGGGCTCTTGGGCAGTTGGTGCCGCATGACTGCTCCGGCTTCGGCCCGACCGCTCGTCAGCGGTCGGGCCGCGGCACAGACTCAGTCGAGGATGTGGGTGGTGGCGCGGGCGTAGCGGTGGCGGATCTCCGGGACGGCGTCCCCCTCGTACGTCTCCGTCTCCTCCGACCGCCAGTCCGGCGAGGTGACGAGCGTGGCGGCCTGGTGGGCGGCGCCGTTGGCGACGTACTCGGCCGGTGGCGGCACCGTGATCGGGACGCCGAAGATCGTGGGGGCGATGCGGCGGACCGCCTCCGAACGGGCGGCGCCGCCGATCAGCAGCACCCGCTCAGGCTGCATGCGCAGCGCGTCGAGAGCGTCGGCGAGGCCGCACAGCATGCCCTCGACGGCCGCGCGTGCCAGGTGGGCGGGGGTGGAGGTGGCCAGGGTCAGCCCGTGAACGGAGCCCGTCGCGGTGGGGCGGTTGGGGGTGCGCTCGCCCTCGAGGTACGGCACGAGCGTCAGACCGCCTGCCCCCGGTGGCGCCTGGAGGGCCAGATCGCTCAGCTCGTCGAGGCCGACTCCGGTGATGCGGGCGGCGGCGTCCATGACGCGGGCGGCGTTGAGCGTGCACACGAGGGGAAGGAAGTGGCCCGTGGCGTCGGCGAAGCCGGCGACCGCGCCGGTGGGGTCGGCGCTGGGGGACTCCGCGACCGCGAACACCGTGCCGGAGGTGCCCAGCGACACCACGACGTCACCCGGCCGGGCGCCCACCCCGAGTGCGGCGGCCATGTTGTCGCCCGTGCCCGGAGCGATCATGACCGTGCCTGCCTCGAAGGCCGCGTCCGCCGGGCCCAGCACCCGAGGCAGCAGCGGGACCGCCCCGAACGCCAGCTTCAGCAGGTCCGTGCGGTACGTCCCCGTCGCCGGTGACCAGTAGCCCGTCCCCGAGGCGTCCCCCCGGTCCGTGGTGAGCTGGTCGATCGGCGGCGTGGGAGCGTCGGGGGAGAAGGTGCCCGAGGCGAGTGCGCCGGCCAGGCGCCAGGTGAGCCAGTCGTGCGGCAGGCAGACGGCGGCCGTACGGGCGGCGTTGTCCGGCTCGTGCTCGGCCAGCCAGCGCAGCTTGGTCACCGTGAACGAGGCGACGGGCACCGACCCGACGGCCGTGGCCCAGGCCTCCGGCCCGCCCAGCTCCGCGATCAGGTCGGTGGCGGCCTGGGCGGAGCGGGTGTCGTTCCACAGCAGGGCATCGCGCACGACATTTCCGGACTCGTCCAGGCAGACCATGCCGTGCTGCTGCCCGCCCACGCTGACGGCCGCCACATCAGCCAGCCCGCCGGCCTCCTCGAGGGCCCGCAACAGCGCGGCCCACCAGTGCGACGGATGCACCTCCGTGCCGTCGGGATGCGGCGCGCGGCCCTGCCGCACCAGCGCGCCCGTCTCCGCGTCACGAATGACGACCTTGCAACTTTGCGTCGAGGAATCGACCCCAGCGACCAGCGTCACCCACGAACTCCTAACAAGTGCTCCAGCGCAAGCTGGTTGAGATGCGTGCAATGGTATCCGCGCGCGACGGCAAGCGCTTTCCGGAAGGTCGCGATCGCCCGGTCGCGATTGGGCTCGACGGCGAGCAGGTCGTCGTCGTGGAATGTGACGCCGTAGGCCCCCAGCTCGGCCAGCCGATGCACGCTCTCGACGGGATCGAGGGGCGCACGGGCGGCGTCCCCGAACGGATCGCGCGCCTGCCGGCCGACCGTCCACAGACCGAACGTGAATCGATCTTCAGGGGTTGGCGCGTACATGTCTCGATGCTCCCCTGACGATCAGCAGTTCACAAGCCCGAGGGGTCGCGCCCGACGCTGATCTCCTCGGCGATCTTGCGAATCTCCGCCACCTCGAGGCCGGGCGCCTTGGGCAGGTGGCGCAGCAGCGCCTCCATCACCACGGGCACGGGCTGGCCGGCGAACCGCCCGGCAATGCCGTGGACCGCCCTGAACAGCGCCTCTTCGGTGTCGTGCATCGGCCTCTCCTTCGTCGGGTACCCGGAGAACGGTACGGCCTCGACCCGACAGATTTCTCGCTCCCCTCCCCGCGTGTCCCATAGGGGATCACACCTCCAGCGTCTTGCGGACCGCGACGCAGATCTCGTCGAGCCGGCGTACCTGCTCGGGCGTCAGCACGTCGAACAGGCTCCGGCGTACCTCCTCCACGTGCCCCGGCGCGGCGGCGGCCAGCGCGGCGAACCCGTCGTCCGTGAGCACTGCGAAATTGCCGCGCCGGTCGGAGGGGCAGCGCTCGCGGCGGACCCACCCGCGCTCCTCCAGGCGGGCGACGGCGTGCGAGAGACGGCTCTGGGAGCTCTGCGCCCTGGCGGCCAGCTCACTCATCCGCATCGAGCGTCCGGGCGCCTCGGAGAGCGCCACGAGGATCATGTAGTACGTGTGCGGCATGCCCGCGTCCCGCTGGAGCTGGCGGTCGAGGGCCTCGTTGATGAGCTGGGTCGCCGCCAGGAAGTTCCGCCAGGTGTGCTGTTCGTCCGCATCCAGCCATCTCGTCATGCGGCCAATTTAGTTGAACTCTCATATACTTGACCGCAGGACTCGGCAGAAAGGGGAAGCCATGCCTGTCCAGCGACTCAACCACGCGGTCCTTTACGTCCGTGACGTGGAACGCAGCGTCGCCTTCTACCGCGAGGCCCTCGGCTTCGAGGTGGTGATGGGCATGCGGGGCGCGGCCTTCCTGCAGGCTCCCGGTTCGACGAACGACCACGACCTGGGCCTGTTCGAGATCGGCGCGAACGCGGCACCCTCACCGGCCGGGCGCACGTCCGTCGGCCTCTACCACCTGGCCTGGGAGGTCGACACCCTCGACGAGCTGGAGCGCGTGGCGGCCAAGCTGGCCGAGCTCGGCGCGCTGGTGGGCGCCTCCGACCACAGCACGACGAAGGCGCTGTACGCCAAGGACCCGGACGGGCTGGAGTTCGAGGTGTCGTGGCTGGTGCCGGCCTCGCTGCTCACCGACGAGATCCTCGCCTCGCGCGCCGGCATCCGTCCGCTCGACCTGAGCGCCGACAAGGAGAGGTTCGGCGGGCAGACTCGTGGCGGAGTGGGGGTCTCGATCCCGGTCTGAAGTACCGTGGGTTGTATACGGCCCTTCTTCCACGGAGAACGGTCATGCCAACCGATCCTGATCATGTACTCGACGCCATCGACGGCGTCGTGGACGAATGGGAGACGCTGAGCGCGGACGCCATGCGCTGGGCGCCTCCCGAGAACAAGAGTCCCGATTTCATGACCGAGATGACGGAGATCTTCGGTCCGCTGGTCAACGCCTTCGCGCAGGCGTTGCGGCCCGTCAGCGACGCGTTCGAGCGGGTGCTGCACACCTTTGACGAGGACGATTAGCCGGTGGTGCGGCGCCGCCGCGCCCGCCGCGGGTACGCCTTGGCCGTCTCGGCCAGCCGTACGGCGTGTTCGGCCTGCTTGCGCCAGTGCCCGTAGGCGTCGCCGCGCTGTGCCAGCCGGTCGAGCTCGCTCATGGTCGCCAGCGGGATGAACGCGGGCTCGGCGTCCCGCCACGGCGTGCCGGGCAGCGGCATGAACGTGTGGGTGTGGATGCGGGCGCCCAGCTCGGCCAGATCTGAGGCGAGCCTGATGGAAGCAGCCTGGTCCTCCTCGGTCTCGCCCGGCATGCCGAAGATGAAGTCGACGTTCGGCCGGAAGCCGTGCTCGACCGCGATCCTGACGGCGTCGCGCACCGGCGAGGTGTCGTGGCCGCGCCCGGAGGCGGCCAGCACCTTGTCGGAGCCCGACTGGGCGCCGATGATCAGGTTGTCGTTGGCCACGTAGCGCTTGAGCAGGCGCATGGCCTCCGGTGTGACGTGCTCCGGGCGTACCTCTGAAGGGAAGCTCCCGAAGAACACCCGGCCGTTCTGCGGCAGCTCCTCCTTGACCCCGGCCAGCAGCTCCTCCACCTTGCCGAGGTCGGGATCGGGCCCGGGGGAGCCGTACGAGAGCGAGGTCGGTGTGATGAAGCGGATGTCGCGCAGGCCCCTGTCGACCATCCCGCGCACGTGCTCGCGCACGCTGGCGACCGAGCGGTGGCGGAACTGCCCGCCGAACATGAACGGCGTCTGGCAGAAGCGGCACGTGTACCGGCAGCCGCGGGTGATCTCGATCGGCCCCTTCCTGCCCAGGAACGAGGGGTACGCGTCGAGCGGGAGCTGCGGCGCCGGCCTGGTGCGCAGGGCGATGCCGTCGCCGTCCTTGACCGCCAGCCCCGGGACCGAGGTCAGCGGCTCGTCCTGCTGGAGAGCGCGGACGAGGGAGATGATCGTGGACTCGCCCTCACCTATCCCCGCCAGGTCCCAGCCCGCGTCGATGACCTGCTGCGGCTCGGCCGTGGCGTGCACGCCCCCCGCTATGTGCAGCCCGCGGTCACCGCTCAGCGACCTGACCGTGGCCAGCTCGGCGGCCATGGCCTCGGCGTCCGGCGAGTAGAACGACCACAGCACGAGCACCCGGTCGGCCTCGCTGGCCCTGATGTGCTCGGCGGTCTCCTCTGCAGTCGTGCCGAGTCTCAGCTCGTGCTCGACCCCCGCGGTCTCCAGGGCGGCGAGCAGCGCGTGCACGCCGTACGTCACCGCCTTGCGGTATCGGACCACCACACTCACAGCCAGCGCCACGCCCCGCAGCGTAGCTCAGCCCTGACGTATCGGGCGCAGCGCGCCGGCCAGCCTGGCCAGCTCGGCGAGCATGTCGTCGGCCGCGGATTCCATGATGTCGTTGGCGTGCACCTTGCCGTCCTCGCCGAGGAACTGCGTGTAGAACGGGATGTTCACCGCCTCGAGCACCGGGACCATCCTCAGCGTGCTGGTGACCTGGCGCAGGCTGTGCGTGGCGCGAGTGCCGCCGGAGACCCCTCCGTAGCTGACGAACCCGGCAGGCTTGTGCTGCCACTCGTGGTGCAGGTAGTCGAGCGCGTTCTTCAGCACGGCGTTGAAGCTGTGGTTGTACTCGGGGGTCACGAACACGAACGCGTCGCCCCGGTCGATGGTGGCGCTCCACTCCTTGGTGTGGGCGTTCACGTACTGCCTGAGCCTGGGGTGGTTGGGCTCGTCCAGGAACGGCAGCCCGACCTCGGCCAGGTCGATCAGCTCCACCTCGAAGAGCCCCGAGTCCACGGCCTTGCCGTGGAACCAGTCGGCGATGGGACGACCCGCGCGACCCGGACGGGTGCTGGCGACGATGATCTGCAGGACGGGCTTGCTCATCTTTCAACTCCTGTGCTCAGCGAGACGGCTTGCTCAACATTATTGAGTAGCTTTACTTTTCTGAGCAAATGCTAGGATCTTCAGTGTGAGCCTGAACTCGGTGTGCACCCGCTTTCACATCGCTCTGGAACTGATCGGCGCCCGGTGGTCGGGAGCGGTGATCCACATGATCTTCAAGGGCGCCCACCGCTACGCCGACCTCAAGTCGGCCATTCCCGGCATCAACGACACGATGCTGGCCCGGCGGCTGCGCGAGCTGGAGACCGCCGGGCTCATCGAGCGCCGGGTGCTGGCCACGTCACCCGTGCGGGTCGAATACCACCTGACCGAGATGGGGCAGGAGCTGCGGCCCGTGCTGGACGAGCTGGTGACGTGGGCGCACAAGTGGGTCCCGCTGCCGGAGGCCAAGTCCGCCTAGCGAGTCCGCGCGGCCATCCTGTCGGTCACGGCTGCGAGCGTGTCGGACAGCCCTGGACCGTGGCCTCCGTCCTCGAGTACGATCAACTCGCAGCCGGGCCACGCCCGTGACAGCCGCCACGCGGTCTCCAGCGCCGTGCTCACGTCCAGCCGCCCGTGCACCAGCACCCCGGGCACGTGGCCCAGCCCCGCCACGCCCCGCAGCAGCTCGTCGTCCCCCAGCCAGGCGGCGTGCCGCCAGTAGTGGGTGACCAGGCGCGCGAACGTCACACGGAAGTCCCGGTCCGCGTAGCTCGGGTCCGGCTCGAGCCCCGGAAGCAGCCGTACGTGCCGGTCCTCCCATTCGCACCAGTCGACGGCCGCCTGCTCGCGCACCGCGAGATCCGGATGCTCCATCAGCCTGGCGTACGCGTCGGCCAGGTTCCCGTCCCTGTCCTGCTCGGGCACGCCGTCCCTGAACCGCTCCCACTCCTCGGGGAAGATCCGCCCCATCTCGCGGGTGATCCACTCCACCTCGCGCCTGGTGGTGGTGCCGACCCCGAACAGCACGACCTCGGAGACCCGGTCCGGGTGCCGTACGGCGTACGCGAGCCCCAGCGTCGCCCCCCATGACCCGCCGAACACCATCCACTTGCCGATCCCGAGGTGCTCCCGCAGCAGCTCCATGTCCGCGACCAGGTGATGTGTGGTGTTGGCCTCGAGTCCCACCGCCCAGTCGCTGACGTTCGGCCTGCTCCTGCCGCATCCGCGCTGGTCGAAGAGCACCACCTGGTACGCGTCGAGGTCGAAGTTCCGATACCAGCCCCGCCCCGCTCCTGAGCCGGGCCCGCCGTGCACGACCACGGCAGGCTTGCCCGCCGGGTTGCCCGCCACCTCCCAGTACACGAGGTTGCCGTCGCCGACGTCCAGCATTCCCTTGTCGTACGGATCCATGTGCCCACCTTTCCGATCTAACAGTGCTGTTACATTAGCCGTCATGATCGCTCTGGGTTAAGGCGGCAGAACCCGATTCGGACCCATGCCCTAAAAGCCCCCATAACACCGAAATAGAGGCGCTTTGGCATGCTGGCAGGAGCCGTAGCAAACGTTAGCTTGACAGCACCCCCACCCGAGGAGTGCACATGTTGAGTAAGCGCTCTGCGTTGGTGGGCGGCGTCATCCTCGCCGCCTGCCTGGCCACCCCCATCAGCGCCGCAGCAGCTGATCCTGCACCTCAATCCGCCTCCCCAGCCCCTCCGCCTTCCGTGATCGACGCGTTAGAACGGGACCTCGGTCTCTCCGAGCAGCAGGTGCTCGCCCGGCTGGCCAACGAGGAACGCGCCGCGGCCACGGACGCCAAGCTGACGGCCCAGCTCGGCGCGGCGTACGGCGGCTCCTGGCTGAACGACGACGCCTCCAAGCTCCTGGTCGCCACCACCGACGCCGGCACCACGGCCACCATCGAGTCGCACGGCGCGCAGCCGGTCGTGGTCGCGCGGTCGCTCGCCCAGCTCAACGGGATCATGCAGCAGGTCGACCAGGCCCCGAGGCGCGCCAAGGCCGCGGCCGCGCTCTGGTACGTGGACGTGAAGACCAACACGGTCGCCATCCAGGCGCCCACGGTGGAGGCCGCGGAGGCCCTGGCCACGGCCGCGGGCGTGGACCGTAACGCGGTCAGCGTGTCGGCGACGGCCGAGCGGCCCACGCCGTTCATCGACATCATCGGCGGCGCCCCGTACTACATCGGCTCCAGCCGCTGCAGCGTCGGCTTCTCCGTCACCAGGGGCAGCACCCCCGGCTTCGTCACCGCCGGGCACTGCGGGCGGGCCGGAAGCCGGACCACCAACCCGACGGGCACCTTCCAAGGCTCGTCCTTCCCGGGCAACGATTACGCCTGGGTCGCCGCCCCCGGCAACACCCCGCAGCCGTGGGTACGCGGCTCGGGCGGCTCGACCGTGATCGTCCGCGGCTCCACCCAGGCCGCGGTCGGCTCGTCCATCTGCCGCTCCGGTTCGACCACCGGCTGGCGCTGCGGCACCATCCAGCAGCACAACGCCACCGTCACCTACCCGCAGGGCACCGTCACCGGCCTGACCCGCACCAGCGCGTGCGCCCAGCCGGGCGACTCGGGCGGCTCGTTCATCTCGGGCAGCCAGGCCCAGGGCGTGACCTCGGGCGGCTCGGGCAACTGCTCCATCGGCGGCACGACGTACCACCAGCCCGTCAATGAGATCTTGAGCGTGTACGGCCTCACGCTCCGCACCGGCTGAGCCCCCTGTCGGCTCCGCTGACCGAAACCCCGCGCCGCGTGCCTCGGCCGACCCGGGCACGCGGCGCGGCTGTTTTTTTTGCCCGGATCACCGATGACTTTTCGCGCCTCGCCTGGTCTGCCCCGGTGGAAGAGATTCGGAACCACCAGTGAGGAGTTCGCGATGAAGCGACCCGTCGTCGGCGGCATGCTGCTCGCCAGCACCAACCCGGAGCGCCTGCGCACCTGGTACGTGACCGCGCTGGACCCCGAGGAGAACACCGACGTCCAGCAGTACGGGGTGCTCAAGTTCGGCGAGTTCTACCTGTTCATCGACACGCGGGAGGACGTGACAGACAAGAATCCGGAGCCCGGCAGGACGATACTGAACTTCCACGTGACCGACGCCCGCGCCGTCGCGGCACGGATGGAGCAGGCGGGCGCGTCGTGGCTGGCACCGCTCGAGGACCGTGACGGCAGCCTGTTCGCCACCGCGATCGACCCGGACGGCAACTACGTGCAGATCATCCAGCTCAGCGAGGCTCACCTCGCGTCCATGTGAGGCGATCATGTTCGAAACGACGAAGGCGTTCAGCGGGTTCTCGGTGGACGACATCGCGGCGGCGAAGAGGTTCTACGGCGAGACGTTGGGGCTGCGCGTCTCGGAGGAGCACGGGATGCTCACGCTGCACATCGCGGGCGGCGCCGACATCCTCGTCTACCCGAAGGAGCGGCACACCCCGGCGACGTTCACGATCCTCAACTTCCCGGTCGAGGACATCGACAAGGCGGTGGACGAGCTGACGGCGCGGGGAGTGCGCTTCGAGCGCTACGAGGGCTTCCCACAGGACTCCAAGGGCGTTTTCCGCGCCGAAGGGCCGCCCATCGCCTGGTTCACGGATCCGGCGGGAAACGTCCTCTCGGTCATCCAGCAATAGGAACTCAGGGTCGCGTCAGGGGCGGGTCGGGGGCGGAGCCGGATGTGAGCGAGGGCTTCCGGGCGGGAAAGTGGCCTCATGTCCGCAGTGAAGAGGCTCTACCCCCTGATCGCCTGCGCCTCCATCCTGTTCTCGGTGGTCGCCGTGGTGGTCGGGCAGTTCGGGCCCGACCCCTACCTTGACCCGCTCAATGTGACCATCAGCGAATACGCCGTGTCCGACCGCGGGGGCGTCACGGAGGTCGCCATGGCGGTCCTGGGCATCGGGTCACTGGCGCTGCTGGCGGGGCTGCGGGCGGCAGGAGCGCCGGTGCGGGGGATGCCTGAGTGGCTGCTCCGGGTGTGGTCGGGGGCGCTCGTGGTGGCGGCTCTGGTCCCGACCACACCCATCGGGGCGGATCTCGATCTGGCGGCGCAGGTGCATCGGTACGTGTCCGTCGCGGCGTTCGTCAGCCTGCCCGCCGCCGGCGCGCTGCTGGTGCCCAGACTGCGCTCAGACGAACGCTGGAAGCCTGTGGCGCGGGTGGTGGAGTGGGTGGCCCTGGCCGGGGGGTTCGGGCTGCTGGCGATCACGTATGTCGCCATGCCGGGGGAGCGGGTGATGATCGGGCTCGTCGAGCGGTTGTTGCTGGGAGCCGAGGTGACCTTGCTGGGCGTGCTGGCCGTGTGGCTGGCCTGGCTGGCATGGCGCCCGAGCGGCCGTCCGACCAGCGCACAAGGCAGGAATTTCCTGACATATCACAGATTTATCGCGAGTCGATCTTAAAACCATCTGTATCGGTGCTATTCTCTCCCGCGATCTTCTATCCGGGAGCAGGTGTCATGGCATCGGGCAGATCCATCAGATTCAAGATCTCGACGCTGCTCGTCATCCCCTTGATCTCCCTGATCGCGCTCTGGGGTTTCGCCGCGAGCACCACGTTGGGAGAGGCGCAGAGCCTGCTCAAGGTGGAGACGATCTGGACGGGCGTCATCAACAACGCCGACGGGCTGATCTCCAACCTCCAGACCGAGCGGCTTGCCTCCGCCGAGCAGATGGCAGGCGTGGCCACGGCCCCCGACGCGCTGAGCAAGGCCAGGGCCAAGGTCGACGCCAACAGGAAGAACCTGCGCGTGCAGGCGACGGCAGAGGACGTGCAGTCGGCGCTGACGCAGGACATGAAGACCCAGCTCCAGTCGGTGTTCGAGGCCGCCGACCGGATACCGGACATCCGGCGCCAGGTGGATGACCGCAAGCTCACCCCCGGCACCCTCGTCACCGAGTACGCGAAGATCTCCGACGAGATCCACCTGCTGTACTCCCGGATGCTGGTCAGCACCGACCTCGAGCTGGCGCTCCAGGCGCAGGGCCTGATCGCCGCCGACGAGGTGCGCGAGCTCCTGAGCCGGGAGCACGCGCTGATCGTGGCCGCGAACGGCCGGATGGCCATGCACTCCGACCTCCACCTGCTGGCCGGACTCGACAGCACCAGGACGTACCTGTTCCCCAAGGCGCTGGCCAACCTCGACAACGAGCTGCGGGCCCCGTTCGAGAAGCTGTACTACTCCCCGCGCTACAGCACGATGGAGAACCTGCTGGAGAGCTACGTCTCCGGCCAGCCGATGGACGTCGAGCTCTGGCGGGGCGTGGCCGATCCGCTGCAGAAGGAGTACACCGAGGCCGTCTGGAACACCGGCGACAAGCTGCTGGCCAGGATGGAGCCCGCGGGCGTGGGCATCGTGGTGCAGGCCGTCGTGGCGGGACTGCTCGGCCTGATCGCGGTCGTGTTCTCCGTCGTCATCTCCGTCAAGGTCGGCCGCAGGCTCACCCAGGAGCTGAGGGGACTGCGCCGTACCGCGCTGGACCTGGCCGACATCAGGCTGCCCGACGTCGTGGCGAAGCTGAGCAGCGGCGAGAAGGTGGACATCGCGACCGAGGCGCCGCCCATCACGGTGGGCCCGAACGCGACCAGCGAGGTCAGCGACCTGGCCGCGGCGTTCGACAGCGTGCAGAGCACGGCCGTGGACGCGGCCGTCGAGCAGGCCAGGCTGCGCGAGGGCGTGTCCGAGGCGCTGCGTAACCTCGCCAGGCGCAGCCAGTCGCTGCTGCAGCGCCAGCTCAAGATGCTGGACGAGATGCAGCGCCAGACGGAGGAGCCGGAGGCGCTCGAGCGGCTGTTCAGGCTCGACCACCTGACCACGCGCATGCGCCGCCACGCCGAGGGCCTGGTGCTGCTGTCGGGCGGCTCGGCGGGCCGCAGGTGGCGCGGCGTCATCCCGATCGAGGACGTGCTGAGCGGCGCCGCCGCCCAGGTCGAGGAGTACACCCGGGTACGCGTCTACCCGATGACCGAGTGCGGCGTCTCGGGCGCGGCGGTGGCCGACCTCATGCACCTGTTCGCCGAGCTGATCGAGAACGCCGCCTCCTTCTCCTCGCCCAGCAACGAGGTCTCCGTACGCGGCGAGATCGTCGGCAGGGGCTTCGCCGTCGAGATCGAGGACCGCGGCCTGGGCATGGACGACGCCACCCGCCGGATGATCAACGACCGTCTGGCCAGCCCGCCGGAGTTCGACCCCTCGCAGACCGAGCGGCTCGGCTTCGCGGTGGTCGGCATGCTCGCGGCCAGGCACGGCGTCAGGGTGACGGTCAAGCCCTCACCGTACGGCGGCACCACGGCCATCGTGCTCCTGCCCGGCTCGCTGGTCGAGCCGATGGTGACCCCGCCGGTGCAGCCGATCGAGTTCGAGTCCGTCTCGGTGTCGGTCGTACGGTCCGAGCCCACAGGGCCGGGCGAGCTCCCGCGCCGCGTCCGCACCAGCAAGCGCGCCGGCGGCCAGACGGCGAACGGGCTGCCGCAACAGCCCCCGCAGCTGTCGCAACCGCCCGAGCAGGACTCGGGTCTGCCCCGCCGCCAGCGGCAGAGGGATACGGGCCTGCCGCAGCGCGACCGGCAGACCGGCCTGCCGCAGCGGCTCAAGCAGGCGCCGCCCTCCGCGTCGCCGGTCGAGGAGCGCTCGCCCGAGGAGGCCAGGGCGCTGCTCTCCTCGCTCCAGTCGGGCTGGCAGCGCGGGCGGCAGGACAGTGAGCAGGATGGGGGAACTCAGCCGTGAGCCGCGATCACGAGTGGATCGACGAGGAGGCAGGACCTGTCGTACGGCCGTACGCGGTCGCCAGGGGGCGCACCAAGCCCGCCGCCTCCTCCACGCTCGACCTGCTGGCGACCATAGTCTCGACGGGGTCGCCGATCCCGGCCAAGGCCGAGCTCAGCGCCCAGCACCGGCGGTTGCTGAGCACCGTGGGCGGCCAGGCCAGGCCCGTCGCCGAGATCGCCTCGGATCTGGGCCTGCCGGTCGCCGTCGCGAGGGTGCTGCTGGGGGACCTGCTCGAGCACGGCCTGATCTCGGTGCGCCCGCCGCGCGACAAGGCCGCCACGCCCACGGAGAGCCTGCTCCGAGAGGTGATCAACGGCCTCAGGGCGCTCTAGGCGGGCCGCCCGAGCCTCGCCGGGCGGCTAGTTGGCCGAGGTCAGCGTGCGCAGGGAGTGCTCGACCAGCGTGATCATGACTTCCTTGGCCGAGGCCCGCCGCCGCACGTCGCACAGCATGATCGGCACGTCGTCGTCCAGGTCCAGCGCGATGCGCACGTCCTCCACGCTGTGACTGGCGGCCCCGTCGAAGCAGTTGACGGCGACCACGAACGGCGTGCCGCGCTGCTCGAAGTAGTCGAGGGACGGGAAGCAGTCGGTCAGCCGCCGCGTGTCCGCGATCACGACCGCGCCCAGCGCGCCGTGGGACAACTCATCCCACATGAACCAGAACCGCTCCTGCCCGGGCGTCCCGAACAGGTACACGACCAGCCCGTCGCGGATGGTGATGCGGCCGAAGTCCATCGCCACGGTCGTGGTGCTCTTGGCCTCCACGCCGTCGAGGTCGTCGACCCCGATCCCGCGGTCGGAGAGCACCTCCTCCGTGCGCAGCGGCTTGATCTCGCTGATCGCGCCGACCAGTGTGGTCTTGCCGACGCCGAACCCTCCCGCGATGAGAATCTTCAGCGCGACGGGGTCCTCAGAGAGCACGGAGTCCATTGATCACTTCCTTGAGAATGCGCTCATTCGACCGCGACCCTCCGGCGGAGGGCGACGACACCGAGATGAGGCCGTGGTCACGCAGGTCGCCCAGCAGGACCCGGACGACGCCGACGGGCAGGTCGAGCTCGACGGCCAGGTCGGCCACCGAGATCGGGTTACGAGCCGCCCGCAGGATGAGTTGTTGTTCGGGACCGAGCTCGCCCGGCGGGTCGCCGATGGCGCGCACGGATGCCACGAGGTCGAACGCGTCCCCTGAGGAATGCGTGCGACCGCGGATGAGAGCATAGGGCCGGACGACTGGCCCCGCCTCCTCATCGAACCACTGCGGGCTATCGCTCATGACGCTCCAGCGCGCGGATTGGTGTTGATGTGCTGGCCCACCCGCTTGACCAGCATCGCCATCTCGTAGGCGATGTGGCCGACGTCCACGTTGCCATCGGCGATCACGGCCAGGCAGGTGCCCTGCCCCGCCGCGGTGACGAACAGGAACGCCGACTCCATCTCCACAATGGTCTGGCGCACGTCGCCGCCGCCGAAATGGCGTCCGGTGCCACGGGCCAGGCTCTGGAACCCGGCCGCCACAGCCGACAGATGCTCGGCGTCCTCCCTGGACAATCCCTTGGAGTAGCCCACGGCCAGGCCGTCGGTCGACAAGAGGACCGCCTGGCGGACGGAGGCGACCCTCGTGGCGAGGTCGTCCAGCAGCCAGTTCAGCTCACCGGTGTTGGCGGTCGGCGCAGTCATGCATCCCCCTTTATCATGGCCCCTCCTCAGAGGCTTCTTCTCGGGCGCGTTGGGTTCCCCGCTGGAAGGCGGAGAACAAGTCCCTGACCTCGTCGGGAGAGCGTTCGGGCCGCGGCTCCTGCTCGGCAGGCCGCTC
Source organism: Nonomuraea sp. NPDC049400 (assembly GCF_044466425.1). Classification (NCBI taxonomy): domain Bacteria; kingdom Bacillati; phylum Actinomycetota; class Actinomycetes; order Streptosporangiales; family Streptosporangiaceae; genus Nonomuraea; species Nonomuraea sp. NPDC049400. The sequence goes on along the minus strand of NZ_JBITMP010000013.1, from coordinate 84,021 downwards.
CTGCCCACGCGACTCCGGCTCGGCGGGCTCCTCCTTGAGCTGCGGCGCCAGGTTGGCCTGGCGCACCCGCCTGGGGAGCCCCGCGTGGGTGCCCGAGGTCACCACGGCGAGCGCTTTCTTCCGCGTACGGCTCGGCAGCTCGGCCTTGCCGTCGCCCGCGGCCAGCGCCGCCTGCTCGGTCACCATCGAGCGCGGCACGAGCACGACGGCCGACGTCCCGCCGAAGGGCGAGCGCCGCAGCACCACCTTGATCCCGTGCCGTTCCGCCAGCGTGGCCACCACGAACAGGCCCAGCCGGTCGCTGTCGGTCAGGTCGAACTCCGGCGGCGCGCCCAGCAGCGTGTTGAACTCGGAGTACTCGCTGATCGACAGCCCGAGCCCGCGGTCCTCGATCTCGATGACGTATCCGTTGCTCGCCAGGTCGCCGCGCACCTGGACGGTGGTGTCCGGCGGCGAGTAGATGGTGGCGTTCTCGACGAGCTCGGCCACCAGGTGGGTGATGTCGGCCGCGGCCGTCCCGTCGAGCGCGCCGGGCGGCATGTTCTCGACGTGCACCCTGGTGTAGTCCTCGACCTCCGCGACGGCGGCCCTGACGATGTCGATCACGGGCACCGGCTTGCGCCACGCCCGCCCGGGTGCGGACCCGGACAGGATCATCAGGCTCTCCGCGTGCCGGCGCATGCGGGTGGTCAGATGGTCGAGGCGGAAGAGCTCCTCCAGCCGGTCAGGGTCGTGCGTACGGCGCTGCATGCGGTCAAGCAGCGCCAGCTGGCGGTGCAGGAGGCCCTGCTTGCGCCGGGCGAGGTTGAGGAAGACCTGGCCGACCCCGTGCCGCAGGGCCGTCTGGCCGACCGCCGCCCGCACGGCGGTGCGCTGCACGGAGCCGAAGGCCCTGGCCACGTCGGTGATCTCAGCGGAACCGCTCACCTTGATCGCCTTGGCCTCCTTCTTCACGTCGACGTCCTCGCCCCTGCGCAGCCGCTCGACGATGTCGGGCAGCCGTGTCTGCGACAGGTTGACCGCGGCGGCACGCAGCCCGGCCAGCTCTCCGGCCAGGCGACGACCGAAGCGTACAGAGATGATGATCGACGAGAGCACCGCGATCAAGCCGAGGCCGCCCGCGATGGAGGTCTTGACGATGGTGGACGTGGCGGCCTCGGACGCGCGCGAGGCCAGGACCGTCCCCGAGGCGGAGCCGAGCTGGTCGAGCCGGGACGTGAGCCTGTCGACCGCCTGGTTCCAGCCGTCGGAGGGGAGCGGCGGGGCGCCGGTCTTGATGATCCGCGCCTCCATGGTGGCGAAGCCGAGGAACGGCTCGGTGGCGAAGACCTCCTCGTACGGCTTGCGCAACTGCACGTCGAGCCCGGCCAGGCCGCGCGCGTACAGGAACTTCCTGGAGGCCGCGTACTCGGTGAAGGCGGTCGTCTCCGGCTGGGTGAGCCGGCGGTCGGCCATGGCGCCGATGATGAGCGCGTGCTCCCTGGCGATGTACTCCCTGGCCATACCCATGGCCTGCAGCGAGGCTGCCTGCTGGAAGAGCTCCAGGTCGGAGACGGAGACCAGGTGGTCGTAGAGAGCGAAGATCGCGTCGAGGATGCGGTTGTAGTCGTTGAGACCGGCGAGGCGGGAGCCGAGACCGCCGTCGATGTCGGCCCTGATCGGGCCGAGCCGGTCGAGAGCCGAGTCAAGGGCGGCGAGGGGCCGGCGCAGGTCGTCGCCGACCGCGCTGCCGGCCTCCATGACGGCCAGTTTGAAGTCGGTGACGGACCTGTCGGTGCGGGCGCGCTGGGCGCCGAGGGCCGTGGTGAGCTTACGCGTAGTGAGCGTCTCCGCTGAGCGCGCTCGCTCGGCCTGCAACTGTAGTCCCAGGTCGATGGAGGTGACGCCGAGAGTCTGGTACAGCGTGTTCGCGCGGAGCAGTGACTGGGCGTCGCCCATGGTGAGGTTGAGGACGAAACCCCAGAGCGCGCTCAGAGACAGGAGCGGTAGCAGCAGCAATAAGAAGATCTTGAACCGAATTGACCGGTTTCGCGAGCCCATGTCCCAACCTCAAGTCCGGGGCATTTCCACACCTTGTGTAAATACACCTCCGGAAGATCGCACAGGAGACTAGCATCGTTTATGCTTCCGGCGCAGTGGGAGCAACACGTTCATTACCGTGATTATTGGGACAAGCTCTTGGAGCTCCAGCGGTCCCCGCCCACGGTGAGGCGGTGCGACCAGCGAGATCACGCTCTCACGGCCTCGCCGGCTCCGCCACGGCGCGCACGGCCGCCGTGACGGCGCCGTCCAGCCCAGGCTCCGAGTCGGAGCCCGCGATGGCGATCCGGCCGAACCGCCTGCGCGCCGCGTCCGCGGGGAATCAGCACCCGGCCGTCCAGCGGAAGGGGCGCGGTCTCCGAACGCCCGCGTGTCGTACCCCCACGCCCGGCACGACACGGTCCGGCAGAACCGCTCGACAACGCGGGGAACCAGTCGGGCGGGTCGCGGTGAAGCTCTCACGGTGGCACATCACGCCGTCCTCGGGCGGCCCGAAGCGGGCCGGGCGGCTCGGGTGAGCCCGCGTGCCGCCAGAAACGCCCGTCCCGCAGCGCGTGCGGCACGCTGAGCGCCTCCGCCGCCCCGCCGCGCACAGTGGAATGGCTCGGGGAGTATGGGGTCCCACGAGGCATCTCAGCCGCTATGCACCCCGGAGCCATCCCGTCGAAGAAGTCGCGGCGGGAAATGGGGTGGTTGGTGATGAGGTCTCGCGGAGTGGAGCTCATGGCGCGATCCTCAGCAGACGGGCGAAAGGCCGGGTGACCGACGCGCAGCGCTGCGGGAAACATTTTGCCGGGCTATTACCGCGAATGCCCGTTTGGAGTAGCGTCCGGAATATCGCGAGCGGGGGGAGCCCAGTGGTCGGCAAGCAGGGCAGGGTCACGGGGAAGATCGGCCCAGGGCTCGTCGGCGAGGTCATGATCCCGATCAGGGGCGGCGTGGAGGCCTTCTACGCCCATCCCAGCGTGCCCGACGAGGAGTTCGGCATCGGCTCCATCGTGATCGTCGTCGAGTACTTCCCCCCGCGGACGGTCTACGTGGCCAGAGCACTCGTCTGAGGGAGGCCCTCCGATGTCCCCCGAGCTCTACATCGCCGCCGCCGGTGTCATCCTCGCGGTCGTCATCATCCTGCTGTTCAAGGCCGTGTGGCGGGTCGCTGAGCCCAACGAGGCCCTGATCATCTCCGGGCTGGGCGCCCGCCGCCGGGGTGAGGGCGTCGACAGCCTGGGCTTCAAGATCGTCACCGGCAAGGGCACGGCGGTGCTGCCCGGGTTCCAGGCGGCCAGGCGGCTGCGGCTCGACACCAGGGCCGCCAACCTCCAGGTCTCGTGCGTCACCCAGCAGGGCATCCCCGTGCACATCCGCGGCGTGGTGATCTACAAGGTCGGCGACGACCTGTCCTCCATCGCCAACGCCGCCCGCCGCTTCCTCGACCAGCAGGACTTCATGACCAGCGCGATCCACGAGCTGTTCACCGGCCACCTGCGCTCGATCATCGGCAACCTCACCATCGAGGACCTCATTCTCAACCGTGAGCGCCTGACCAGCGAGACCAGGGCATCGGCCGCCGACGAGATGAGCAAGCTGGGCCTGATCGTCGACTCGCTGCAGATCCAGGAGATCGACGACGAGACCGGCTACATCGTCAACCTCGGCAAGCCGCACGCCGCCAAGGTCGCCGCCACCGCCCGCATCGCGCAGGCCCAGCGCGACCAGGAGGCCACCGAGGCAGAGCAGATCGCGGTCGCCAACATGGCCGCCGCCCGCCGGGACGCCCGCATCAAGGAGGCCGCCTACCAGGCCGAGATCGACCAGGCCCAGGCCACCTCCCGCCAGGCGGGCCCGCTGTCGGAGGCGACCGCTCGCCAGGAGGTGGTCGTCCAAGAGACGAAGGCCGCCGAACTGGAGGCCAAGCTCGCCGAGCAGCGGCTCCAGTCGCAGGTGCGCAAGCCCGCCGACGCCAAGGCGTACGAGACTGTCACGCTCTCCCAGGCCGAGCGGGACGCCCGCATCGCGCAGGCGGAGGCCGAGGCGAAGGAGACCGAGCTGCGCGCCGCCGCGCAGGCCTCCCAGATCAAGCTGGCTGCCGCGGCCGACGCCGAGTCGGTACGGCTGCGCGGCGAGGCCGCCGGAGCCGCCACGAAGATCGCCGGCGAGGCCGAGGCCCAGGCCGCGCAGGCCCGCGGTCTGGCCCAGGCGGAGGCCGCCAAGGCGCTGGGCCTGGCCGAGGCCGAGGCGTCGGAGGCCAAGGGCCTGGCGGTGGCGCAGGCGATCAGGGCCCGCGCCCAGGCACTGAAGGAGAACCAGGAGGCGGTCGTCGCGCAGCAACTCGCGGAGCGCTGGCCGGAAATCGTCGAGGCGGGCGCGAAGGCGTTCGGAAACGTCGAGCACATGGTGGTGCTGAACGGCGCGCAGGGCGTCGAGGAAATGCTCGCCAAAGCGCTCACGCTCGGCGGCGCCGGATTGGGCCTGGCCAGGGCGCTGCTCAACGGCGGATCGCCAAACGGCGCAGAGCCGGAAATCATTCGTAAAACCACTGAATCCCGCGAATAGCGGCGTTACTCGTTTCCTTGCTCTTCACTTCCTCTAGCGTTTTGAAAAATGCCGCCAGAGCGAATTGGAGAGCTCATGCTGAAGTCCATTTCCGGCATATTGCTTGGTATGGTTGCCATTTCCGGATGTTCCGGTGGCACCACCACCCCGTCGGCGGTCCCCACGGGCACGCAGCTGCCCGGACCGCAGGCGTCCGCCGACACGGCCAGGCTGCGTGCGGCCCTGCTGCCGGTGCCCAAGGGCATGCGGGTCGCCTACGGGCCCGAGATGGGCGCGTTCGGCTCGCTCAAGTCCACCCAGCAGGGCATGGAGGCGGTGCGCCAGGCGAAGCTGCAGCGACCGGAGTGTGCGGGGGCGGCCCAGCTCGACCCCGCCAAGCCCGACGTCGCCCAGGCGCCGGCGGCGGTGATCGCCTTCGCCGCCGACCGCGGCTCCATCACGCAGGCGGTCGTGTCGCTGCCCTCCGCGGTCTTCCCCGCGCCGCTGCCCCAGCAGTGCGCCTCATACACCGCGGACGTCGGCGGCACGCAGGTGAGCTACAAGACCCGCACCCTCGCCATGCCGGCCAGAGGTGAGGAGTCGCGGGCCTATCTCACCACGGCGAAGGGCGGCAAGAAGAACGCGCAGATCGGCTCGGTCATGATCAGGAGAGGGACGCTGATCATGACCATGCTCGTGGTCGGTCAGCGGGTCAAGCCGCAGGGGCTGTTCGAGCTGGCCAGGCTGGCCGACCAGAACCTGGCACGGGTCACCCGCTGACCGCGGCGCGCCTGCGCGTCAGATGAGGACGTGGTCGTCAGGACGGCCGACGAAGGAGAACTGGGCGTTGCGGGTCAGCTTGATGTGGTCCGCCTGCCAGGTGTGCATCGAGGCGTCCGCGCTGCGCCAGTAGACGAAGTTGAACCGGTCCGCCGAGTAGATCTTGACGGAGTCCTCCTTCAGCCGCCGCACGAGGTGGGTGTCCTCGCCACGCGTGATGTCCGCGAAGCCGTACGAGCGGAACATGTCGGCCTTGCCGAGGAACGTGCCGCCCTGGACCAGGAAGGAGTAGCGGTGCTCCAGCCCCGGCAGGCGGAGCATGGTCGTGTTGCTCCCCTCGAAGTACGCGTAGTGCGCCCCCTTGCCGACCAGCTCGGCGTCCGAGTAGTCGAACGCGCGCACCAGGTCCGACAGGTAATGGTCGCCGTACAGGTTGTCGTCGTCCATCTTCGCGATCAGGTCGCCGTCGGCGGCGGCGATGCCCAGGTTCATGCACGCGCCGAGCGACAGTGATGCGTCGGCGGGCAGGACCACGACGTCCGTGATGCCCGCCATGCGGGCCTTGTCGGCGACCACCACCGGGTCGATGTCCAGCCCGTGCAGCACCATGACGAGCTGGAGCGGCCGGTGGATCTGGCGGGCCACGGAGGAGATGGCGTGCTCGATCTGGGAGGCGCGGTTGGTCGGCAGCACGACCGAGATCGAGCGTGACCTGGGCCGCACCTGGTGGCCGAGGTTCTGCAGGATCTGGTCCACCCGGTGCGAGAACAGGTGCTTGTCGAAGACCTCGCGCAGCGCCAGGTGCCCCATCCTGGCCCGCAGCTCGGGGCTGTTGATCAGGTGCAGCACCTGGTTGTACGACTCGACCGGCTCCCGCGCGATGGGGATGAGGTCGCCGAAGGTCTCCTCGATGGCCCGCGACCACCCCGACACGACGGGCGTGGCGCAGGCGGACAGCTCGAATACCCGGCGGGCGCACATGGTCGGCGAGTCGAGCACCGAGTTGACGTTGAGGAAGACCTTGTACATCCGGTACGCGGCCAGCATCTGGTCGTACGGGAGCTCGCCCACGATGTGCGGCCGGTACTTCTCCGGCCAGGCGTACTTCTCGTCCACCTCGCCGTTGCGCGCGAAGATGTGCAGGCCCAGCTCCCTGACCGGGTCGAGCACGGTCTCCATCTGCTCGCGGCGCTCGGGGTGCTTGTCGCGGAAGTACATCCCGGCGAAGACCACGTCGTGCAGGCGGCCCTGCCGCTGCTGGATCGGGTTGTGCACACGGGGCTGGGCGGCGAACTGCAGCACATCAACCCGGTCGTGTCCCAGAACTTCCCGATACTTCGGCAGCATGTCACCGTCGCAGGTGAACACGTAGTCGAACAGCTTGGCCGTGTCGATGAAGAAGTCGAAGTTCGGCGGGTCCTCCTTGTTCCAGAAGACCGTCGGGATGCCCTCCTGCTTGCACCAGGCCACCAGGTCGCGCAGCGGCTCCTTGGGCGCGTTGGTGCCGGTCATCTGGTAGCGCCAGCGCCCCTGGTTCCCGTGCCACGCCGACTCGCAGAACAGCAGGTCGGGCCGCTTCTCGGCGAAGATCTTCGGCCAGTCCTTGAGCCCGAACTCGATCTGGTCCCACTCGTACTTGAAGGCCATCCTGGAGAAGTCGTCCAGGATCACCGCGACCTTCAGGTCGGGCCGGTTGACCGGCCCCTTCGGCCACTTCACCGGCGGCACCTCGACCAGCGGCGGCCTGTTGCCGGCGGTCTCGATCGCCTCGGTGACCGGGGTGGGCGGCTTGGGCGCCTTCTCCTTCGACCGGACCGCCTGGACGATCTTGCCCGGGCTCTTCGAGCCCAGTGCCTCACCCAGCTTGAACGTCCGCTTCGCCTGCGTGGCCTCGAGCTTCCAGGTCGCGTACGCGGCCTTCGCCTCGGCGATCTCCAGCCGCCTCCGCAGCTCCCTGACCTCAGCCTCGAATCGCTCGACGAGCTTGCGCTCCTCGGGCAGCCAGTTGACGGGGCCGAGTCGCTGGTACGTGGGCTCTTCGGGGGTTTCGGCCATGGTGGTACGCCTATCGCTTAGCGGAGGAAAATCATGTTACGGCGGATACGTCCGCTATTCGGGGCGTTTGGCCTGAGAAGCAGGGGCGAGGTTGTCCCCCTTCAGCCAGGCGGAGATCACCCTGGCGATCCGCGGCCCGGCCTGGCCGTCCCAGAGCACCGGCAGCTCGCCGGCGGGGGTGGCGGCGCCGTCGGCCAGCGCCTTCTCCGCCGCGGCAGGCAGGAGAGCGGGCGTGACCAGCCGGTTCGTGCCATGCGTGATCGTGATCGGCCGCTCGGTGTTGGGGCGCAGGGTCAGGCAGGGGACGCCCAGCACGGTCGTCTCCTCCTGGACGCCGCCGGAGTCCGTGACGACCAGGGCGGCGCCGCGTACGAGTGAGAGAAAGTCCACATAGCCGAGCGGGTCGACCACCTTGATCGATTCGCCGTCGACGAGGCCAGCCGCGGCCAGGCGCGCCTTGCCACGGGGGTGGATCGGCACCACGATCGGGATCTGCCGCGAGACCTCCAGCACGGCGTCCACCAGCTCCTTGGCGGCCTCCGGCGTGTCCACGTTGGCCGGCCGGTGCAGGGTCGCCACGGCATAACGAGCCGGTATGCCCAGCCGCTCCACCACGGGCGCCGGGTCGAGCGACGGCAGCGCGGAGTACAGGCTGTCGATCATGGGGTTGCCCACCAGGTGCACCTTGGACGCGGGCACGCCCTCGTTCGCCAGGTAGGACAGGGCCTCGGGCGAGGTGGCGAAGAGCACGTCGGCCAGCGCGTCGGTGACGACCCGGTTGACCTCCTCCGGCATGCCGCGGTCGAACGAGCGCAGCCCCGCCTCCACGTGCGCGGTCTTCACGCCCAGCTTGGCGCAGACCAGGATCGCGGCCAGCGTGGAGTTCACGTCGCCGTAGACCACGACCAGGTCGGGGTCCTGCTCCTGGACGATCTCCTCCAGGCCGACGAGCAGCGCCGCGGTCTGCTTGGCGTGCGTGCCGGAGCCGACCCCCAGGTTCGCCACTGGCTCCGGAAGTCCGAGATCGGCGAAAAAGACGTCGGACATCAGCGCGTCATAGTGCTGACCAGTGTGGATGATGCCCTGCCGCACGCCGAGTTCACCGAGTGCCCGCACCACCGGGGCCGCTTTCACGAAATTGGGACGAGCACCCAATACGTGCAGGACCAGGGGGTTCTCCCTCATTGACCTCGCCTTTCATAGCGGAAGGGGAAAAACGTTGCCTATGGTACGGTCACCGCGTGGCATCCGACGCCAGTCGTCAAGACTCTTCAAAGGTTTCCGCGAAGTCCGCCCGTGCCGGCGTCGGTGGACTTCTCAAAGGCTTCGTCCAGCACCCGATCATCGTCTCCCGCGTCGTCGTGACGAAGGTCAAATCCGACCCCGTCCGCGTGGCCCAGGCCGCGGCCGACGCGCTTCCGCCCCGGCTGCGCCCCGTCGTGGGCAGCGTGGCCTGGCCGGCCGCGCGCCGGGCCCGGCGCATGGTCCGCAAGTTCGGCATGCGGGTGGTCAAGGGTCCGTGGAACGAGGCCAAGGAACTGTGGAACGCCGGCCGGGTCAGCGAGGCCGCCGCGGTGCTCGAGGCCCACACCAAGTACCCGTTCGTCAAGCGCAGGGCCGCCTACTACCGGGGTGAGCTGGCCGCGATCAGCCCCGACCCGATCCCGCCCGGCCCCAAGGTGGCCGTCACCGAGCGGGTCGAGGGGCGGGTGCTGCACCTGGTCACGAACGCGCTGCCGTACACGCAGGCCGGGTACACCGTCCGCACCCACCGCATCGTCACCTCGCAGAAGGCCGCGGGGCTCGACCCGCACGTGGCCTCGAGCTGGGGCTGGCCGATGTTCCAGGGGCACGCGGACGCGTCGCCGTTCGAGGAGATCGACGGCATCCCCTACTACCGGCTGCTGCCCGACGGGCACGGCGAGATGCCGTTCGAGATGCGCGGGCGCATGGTCAAGGGCGCCGACGCCGTCACCAAGCTCGTCGAACAGCTCAAGCCGCAGGTCCTGCACGCCGCCACCGACCACCGCAACGGCTCCGTGGCGCACGCCGTGCGCGACAGGACGGGCACGCCGTTCGTCTACGAGGTACGCGGCTTCCTGGAGGAGACCTGGGCCTCACGCGACCCGATCCGGGTGGGCAGCGAGCGGCACGTGCTCCAGCGCGAGCGCGAGGCGTTCCTCATGCGCGAGGCGGACGCCGTAGTCACGCTTGCCGAGACCATGGCCACGGAGATCGTCGAGCGTGGTGTGCCCCGGGAGAAGATCCACCTGGCGCCCAACGCCGTCGACGACTCGCTGCTGACCGCCCACTACGACGGGGCGTCGTTCAGGGACGCGTACGGCATCGCGCCCGGCGAGATCGTCGTCGGCTCCGTGTCCAGCATCGTGGCCTATGAGGGATTCGCCACTCTGCTGCGGGCCGCCGCGCTGCTGCGTGACGAGGGCGCGCCCGTGCGGGTGCTCATCGTGGGCGACGGCGCCGAGCGCGACAACCTCCTGGAGCTGGTCGGCGAGCTGGGCCTCGACAACGCCATCCTGCCGGGCCGCGTCGGCCCCGAGGAGGCGCTGCAGGCGCAGGACGCCATCGACATCTTCGCCTGTCCGCGCGAGGACCTGCGGGTATGCCGACTTGTTACGCCATTGAAACCCGTCGAGGCGATGGCGCTCGGCAAGCCGGTCGTGCTCAGCGACCTGCCCGCGCTGTCCGAGCTCGTCGGCTCCGACGGCGCCGGGCTTCTCGTCCCGCCGGGCGATCCGGCCGAACTCGCCAAGGCCATCGCCGGGCTCCGGGAGGACCCGGCCCGGCGCGCTGAGATGGGTGAGGCCGGACGGGCAGAAGTGGCGGCCAAGCGGACTTGGGGCCGCGTTGCCGAGACTTACCGTGCTCTATACCGCTCTCTTACCTAATGATGACCTTCATGTTGGCTGTCACTTGTGACGGGTTCGGTCGCATTAGGCGTGAGCTAGGTGGACTTGAGATAACCTTTGCGACCATGAAGTGTTGTTTCCGGCTCTCTAAGGCACTGCTGTGACAGAAATCGACTTGGCTGTCATCGGCCTCGGCTACGTCGGCATGCCCCTCGCCAAGGAGGCAGTGAACGCCGGCCTGCGGGTCGTCGGCGTGGACGTCGACCCCGCCAAGGTCGACGCGCTCAACGCCGGACAGTCCTACATCGATGACCTGACCGACGCCGACCTCGAGCACATGCTGGCCAACGGGTTCAGCGCCACGCTCGACGAGACCGTGCTGGCCAGAAGCAACACGATCGTCATTTGCGTGCCCACCCCGCTGGATGAGGACCACCGCCCGGACCTGTCCGCCGTGGAGGGCGCCACCAGGACCGTCGCCCGCAACCTGAGCAAGGGCACGCTCGTCGTGCTCGAGTCCACCACCTGGCCGGGCACCACCGACGAGGTGGCCAGGCCGCTGCTGGAGAGCTCGGGACTCGTCGCGGGTGAGGACTTCCACCTCGCCTTCTCGCCCGAGCGCATCGACCCGGGCAACCCCAAGTTCGGGCTGCGCAACACGCCCAAGGTCGTGGGCGGCTACACGGCGACCTGCCGCGACCGCGCCACGGCGTTCTACGGGCAGTTCATCGAGCAGGTGGTGCCGGTCAGCGGCACCCGCGAGGCCGAGATGGCCAAGCTGCTCGAGAACACCTACCGGCACGTCAACATCGCTCTCGTCAACGAGATGGCGATCTTCTGTGACGAGCTCGGGATCGACCTGTGGGAGTCGATCGAGGCCGCGGCCACCAAGCCGTTCGGCTTCCAGAAGTTCCTGCCGGGTCCCGGCGTCGGCGGGCACTGCATCCCCGTGGACCCGTCGTACCTGTCGTACACGGTGCGCAAGCTCGGCTACCCGTTCAGGTTCGTGGAGCTGGCGCAGGAGATCAACGAGCGGATGCCGTCGTACGTGGTGGCCCGCGTTCAGCGTCTGCTTAACAGGCATAAGAAGCCCGTCAACGGCGCGAAAGTCGTTATGCTCGGCGTCACCTACAAACCGGACATCGCCGACGAGCGCGAGACCCCGGCGCTCCCCGTGGCGCGTGCGCTGCTGGAACTGGGCGCTGACTTGTCGTTCGCGGACCCGTATGTCAAGGAGTGGTCGGTAGACGGCACTGCGGTGCCGCGTGAGGAGGATCTGGCCGAGGCCGTGATCAACGCGGACGTGACGCTGCTCCTGCAGCAGCACGCCGCGTTCGACCTCGACATGGTCGAGGCGAAGGCCAGGCTCGTGCTGGACACCCGCGGTGTGCTCACCGAGGGTGAACGGGTCGAGCGGCTGTAGCGACGGAGGGCTGCGCGCAGTGCACGTGCTCGTCATGACGGTGGTGCATAACCCCGAGGATGCTCGAATCCTGCACAGGCAGATTCGTGCCCTTGTGGATGCCGGTCATGAGGTCACGTACGCCGCGTCGTTCACCGCGCACGGCGTCGTACCGCGACCCTGGGTAACCGGCGTCGACCTTCCCCGGGCCGCGCAGCGCAAGCGGATGGCGGCCGTGTGGGCCGCCCGGCGGCTGTTCAAGCGCATGCGCAACAAGGTCGACCTCGTCCTCATCCACGACCCCGAGCTGCTGTTCGCCGTCTGGGGCGTGCGCAACAGGCCGCCCGTGGTGTGGGACGTGCACGAGGACACCCCCGCCACGCTCTCGCTCAAGCCGTGGCTGCCCGCGCCGCTGCGGCCTCCCGTGCGCTTCTTCGCCCGCATGCTCGAGGGCACCGCGGAGCGCCACATGCATCTGCTGCTGGCCGAGACGGCGTACGCGGGCCGGTTCAAGCACGCCCATTTGATCGTGCCCAACGAGACCTGGGTGCCCGACTCCGTGACGCCTCCGGGTGACGACCGGGTGGTCTACCTCGGCTGGTTGTCCAGGGCCCGGGGTGTGTTCGAGGCCGTCGAGGTGGCGAAGCTGCTGCAGCCGTACCGCGTGGCCGTGGAGCTGATCGGGTACGCCGACCCGCAGAGCCGTCCCATGCTCAACCAGGCCGTCACCGAGGGCTTACTGGAGTGGCGTGACTTCATGCCCAACGACGAGGCGCTCAAGCGGCTCGACGGGGCACTGGCCGGTCTGTCGCTGCTGCACGACGAGCCCAACTACCGCCACTCGATGCCCACGAAGATCGTGGAGTACATGGCGCACGGCATCCCCGTCATCACGACCCCGTCGCCGCGCGCCGTCGAGCTGGTGGAGCGCTATGACAGCGGCGTCGTGGTGCCCTGGGAGGACCCCAAGGCCGTCGCGCAGGCCGTGCTGACCCTGCGCGACGACGTGCGCGAGCGGCGGGCGCAGGGCGCGCGCGGCTACGCGGCTGCCCGCGCGAACCACCACTGGCCCAACTCGGCCAAGCGCTTCGTGGCCCAGCTGGAGTCCTGGGCCGGGGTCAAGCGGTAATCCATCAAGGGCGGTTTTGACGTGCGCTGGCTCTTCGTGGCCGCTGGCCTTGCCATTCTCGCGGTGGTCGCCACCGTGATCATCGTGCTGCCGTCCTCTTCTGACAAGCCTCCGACCGCGGCCTCGCAAACGCCCAAGGCGGCGCACACCGCGCCGACGCCCAAGGTGACGAAGTTCACCGACCCCTGTGGAACGTTCGAGACCAAGGAGCGGGCCCCGTACGCCGTGACCGGCTACTGGATCACCCCCAAGTCGAACCCCTGCACCTGGCGCACCCAGCTGAAGGAGATCCACGACGTCGGCGGCGACACGATCATCAGGATCGGGTACGGCCTGCAGTTCCGCACCGTCTCGGAGTCGGGCGAGATCCTGACCAGGGACGGGGAGCTCGACTCGCTCTACAAGGCGTGCGAGGAGGACGGGCTGACCTGCCACGACGCGGCCGAGCGCGACCTGCGCGAGGCCAACCCGGGCAACAGGGTCGGCCGCACGTACGTCTACCGCACCGACGAGTCGTTCAGTCCCGCCCTGTTCCGCTGTCCCCAGATGGAGCACCCCATCAAGGCGGGCAGCCGGATCTACTACCGGCTCATCACGCAGCCGGACGGCTCGGACGACGCCACGTGCGACTTCTCCAGCAGGGCGACCGCGTACGACATGATCCTGGTGGCCGGGTCGCCCAAGGACAGCCTGAAGGAGCTGCTCGACCTGGGCGACCAGTTCGGCATGCAGATCTTTCCCGCGCTGCCGCTGGCGCCGCGCGATCCCAAGATCGAGACCAGGGCGAACAAGAAACATGTCGGCACGCTGACCACGCTGACGCGGCGCATCCTGCAGGACTACGGCGCGCGCTTCGCCGACCGGAAGTCGCTGGGAGGCGTCTACCAGCCGTTCGAGGTGCAGATGGCCGACACCCTGGCCACGAACCCGACGCTGGAGGTGTACGCCGACCAGCACACGATCGTCGAGCAGGAGCTCGGGGGCAAGCCCATCCTGATCAGCCCCTACATGGACGCGCGCAAGCGGGTGGCCTTCGGCCAGACGCCCAGGCAGGTGGCCGAGGCGTTCAAGGCGCTGGCCAAGACGGGGGTCGGCATCATCGCGCCGCAGGACAGCCGGGGGACCGGCAAGGTGGGGCTGTTCTGGCCGGACCAGCGCGGCGACGAGGTGGACGAGCGGCTGCGCCCGGTGGTGGGGGAGTCGACGTACGAGACGGCGTACCACGGCTCCACGCGCGACTACTACCGCGAGATGTCGGTCGCCCGCGAGGAGATGGTCAAGGCCGGCCACCAGGTGGACCTGTGGGCGAACGTGGAGGCGTTCGAGCCGTCGGGCAAGGAACCGTGCGCCGCGCAGGGCACCCGGGGCAAGACGGACAAGAAGCGTCTGGACGCGGCCGTCACGATGGCCGGGCGTTATGTCCAGAAAGTCGTCTCCTATATGTGGAGCGACTTCATGACCTGCGGGAGTCCCTCCCTCGAAAAGGAGATCATCACCGACTGGCGGCGCCCGATCGCGGTGGACGCCATCAGGCGGGGCCGTGACATCCAGGACGGGGTGGAGGTGCGCGGCTACAACTTCAAGGACAGCACCGTCACCATCACGTGGTCCGGGGGCACCAAGGATCTGGTGGTGTCCGCGGTGGGGTGGCTGGACGAGCAGCCGATCGAGGAGCTTCCCGAGGGGATGTCCACGGCGTGGGTGCCGTTCGACTGGACGCAGGTGCCCGCGGGCGAGTGGGTCAAGATCACCGTGAAGGGCCCGGCGGGCCAGGTGTCGACGGAGCCGCTGCACGTCCGGATCGACACTTAGGGACGGTTCGCTCCCCGCACGCGACAGCGTGTAACGTGCCTGCATGGTCCCGAGCATCCCGGTCAGCGTCGACCTGGTCGTGCTCACCGTCAGAAACCAGGCGCTGAGCGCGCTGGTGTGGCGCCGCGACAACCCCCCGTTCCTCCGCCGCTGGTCCCTGTCGGGGGGCTTCATCCAACTGGACGAGGACCTTCCTGCCGCCGCCCAGCGCATCCTCGCGGAGCGGGCCGGCCTCCCGGGCGCCCCGGTCCACCTGGAGCAGCTCCAGACCTACGGCTATCCTGACCGTGACCCCCGCCAGAGAGTCCTGAGCGTCGCCTACCTGGGCCTGGCCCCCGACCTGCCGGCCTCGGAGAAGGCCCACATGAGCTGGCAGCCGGTCGACTCCCTCGCGGTCATGGCCTTCGACCACCGCCGCATCATGCAGGACGGCATCGAGCGGGCGCGGGCCAAACTGGAGTACACGTCGCTGGGTGCGGCCTTCTGCCCGCCGGAGTTCACGGTGGCGGATCTGCGCCGCGTCTACGAAATCGTCTGGGGCCGCTCGCTGGACCCCAGAAACTTCCACAGGAAGGTCACCAAGGCGGAGGGCTTCCTGGTGGAGACGGGCGCCACGACGACCCGGGACGGCGGCCGCCCGGCCAAGCTCTACCGCCGCGGCCCCGCCGAGCTCCTCCACCCTCCGATGCTCCGCAGCCTCAAGGAATAGCCCCGCACCACAGCGAGCCGGTCCCCTGTCAAGGGGTCGTCAGGACGGCGGCGGTCATCGGGGTGTGCAGGGTCCAGCCGAGGGTTTCGTAGAGGGCCTGGCCCTCCGCCGTGGCCACCAGAACGCCCGTACGCGCCCCCATCGACCCCGCCGTGCTCGCCAGAGTCTGCATGACCACCGTGCCCAGCCCGCGGCGGCGGTGGTTGCCCGCCGTCTCCACCTGGTCCACGACGGCCGTGCGACCCGCCAGCGCGAACTGCCCCCTGGCCGCGACCTCGCCCGCCGCCGTCAGCAGCCGGGCCGCCGTGACGCCGGCGCGGGTCGTGACGGCCAGCGTGTAGCCGGCGGGAACGCGGGGCGTCCTGCGGGTCAGGGACACCGTCATCATGAACTCCGGATCCTGGACGGCCCACCGCTCCGGCAGGAGCGGGGCGACGGCGGAGGCGGAGGCGCAGAGCTTCAGCCACGTGCCCGGTGTCGTGATGGTGCCGGTCAGATGGTGGAGGATCCCGGGGGTCGGAGCGGTCACGATGTGGCGGGACACGTGGCCGGGCAGGCCCACGTCCACTCGCAGGCCCCACGGCTGGGGCACGGGACGAGGGGCGTTGCGGGAGATCACCCAGCCGTCCACCCAAGCCCGGACTGTTGCGGGATGGGCAGTTTTGAGAACCTCCGTCATGATGCCCAGCTTATGGTCTGGCCCCGACAGACGACCGGGGCGTAGCAGGATAAAAAGGACACGGCGTGGCATCGCCGAGTCGTGCCCCGCGCCAGGTAGGGTCCCCGTTGTGCGCGTTGAGATACATGGTCACCGGGGAGCTCGGGGCCTCTGGCCGGAGAACACCCTGCCGGGAATGAGCCGCACGATGGAGCTGGGCGTCCACGCGCTCGAGCTCGACGTCGCCCTCACTGCCGATCGCCGCCTCGTGCTCACGCACGACCTCACGGTCTCCGCCGTGACCAGTGCCGACCGGCGGCCGCTCAAGGCAGGCGATCCACTGTTCCCGTACGTCGGCAAGCCGATCAACGGCCTGACGCTGGCGCAGCTGCGCACGCTCGACGTGGGCGTACGGCTGCCGCGCCATCCCGACGACCCGTTCGCGCTGACGCAGATCCCCATGCCCGAGACCAGGATGCCGACGCTCGGCGCGGTGCTGGGGCTGGTGAACGCCTACGAGGCGGAGAGCGTACGGCTGCACGTCGAGCTGAAGTCCGACCCCACCAGGCCGGAGCTGACGCCCGACCCCGAGCTCTTCACCGAGCTGGTCGTCGAGGAGCTCGACCGGCACGGCCGGCTCGGCAACGTGGCCATCCTCAGCTTCGACTGGCGGATCATCACTCACGCCGCCAGGCTCGCCCCTGGCGCGCGGCGGTTCGCGCTGATCGAGCCGGACACCCTGCACTGGCACGACGACCTGGGTGACGACATACCGGCCGCGGCCCGGCACGCCGGCGCCACCACGCTCTCGCCCGAGCACATCATGGTGGACGAGGCGTTGATGGCCCAGGCGAACGCCGCCGGGCTCGAGGTGGCGGTCTGGACCGTCAACGAGACCGGCCTGGCGGCGAGGATGCTGGACCTGGGGGTGGCCGGGATCGTCACCGACTATCCCGACCGGATGCGAGAGCTCTGGCGGGAGCGGGGGCTGGAGCTGCCCGAGCCCGTGGGCCCGCTGAAGCCGGTGGGGGTCTAGAGCCAGCCGTTCTTGCGGAAGCCTCGGTGCAGGAGCACACAGGCGGTGACCATGACGCCCAGCACCGCGGGGTAGCCCCAGACCTGGTTGGTCTCCGGCATGAAGTCGAAGTTCATGCCGTAGATGCCGGCGATCATCGTCGGCACGGCCAGGATGGCGACCCAGGACGAGATCTTGCGCATGTCCTCGTTGGCCAGCGCGTTGGAGCGGGCGAGGGCGGCCTGCAGGATCGAGCTGCAGAGCTCGTTCGAGCCCTCGACCTGCTCGCACACCCGGGAGAGGTGGTCGCCGACGTCACGGAAGTATTCGCGCATGTCATTGGGGATGACGCGGCGCTGCGGCAACGCGGACAGCGGGGAGAGCAGTGGGGTGACGGCCCGCTTCATCTCCAGCATCTCCCGCTTGAGCTGGTAGATCCGGTTGATGTCGCGGGAGCTGACGTCGGCGAACACCGTCGCCTCGACCTCTTCCAGCTCGAGCTGCATGAGGTCGGCGACCTGGAGGTACTGGTCGACGACGTGGTCGGCGATGGCGTGCAGGACGCCGGAGGGGCCGCGGTTCATCAGCTTGGGCTTGTCCTCGAGGCGCTCGCGGACCAAGGTGAGGGGGCAGTGCTCCCCATGGCGCACCGTCACCACGAAGTCCACGCCGAGGAACACCATGATCTCGCCGGTGGCGATGATCTCGCTGGTGGCGGTCAGCTCGTCGTGGTCGAGGTAGGAAACGGTCTTGAGCACCATGAACAGCGACTCGCCGTACCGCTCCACCTTGGGGCGCTGGTGGGCCTTGACGGCGTCCTCCACGGCCAGCGGGTGCAGGCCGAACACCTCGGAGAGCCACTCCACCTCGGGGGCCTCGGGCTCGTGCAGGCCCACCCAGACGAACGCGTTGGCGCCGTCGGAGGTCTTGTTGTGCTCGCGTACGAGGTCGAGCGCATCGACGATGCCGGCGGCGGCGACCTTCTTGCCCTGGATGTAGGCGCCGTACTCGACGATGGAGTCGACCGGGGGCACACAGACCTCACGAACTGGATCGGCGAGCTGGAGCCCGGTACGAGGACGAACAGGGTGACGGTTGATGCGACGGAAAAGCGTGGACGAGCGCATGGCAGTCCCTTTCCGCCCGACCTGGCACGCTCCACGCGCGACGAAAAGTCACCTCACAGAATGCGTGGAGGCACGATCAGGCTGCCGGATTGGAGTGGTCGGGGGTATGCGGGGTGTACGTGTGCGAGCACGTACTGCTGGGATCACCAGGATTCATCCCGGACCACCTCCAATCACATTGGGACGCCGCGAAGCCGCCCTAACTTACCACAGGCGGGTGAACTTACTTGACGATACTCGCAGGGATGGCCTCGACTCAGGTAGAAGTCGACAAAGTTCCTGTGCTATTCCGGTGGACGGTGTGGGCGAGCACCCTCGCGTGCGCCGGGCGGCGGGCCTGCGACAATGGATCGCGTGCGCGTTCTAGTCATTGGTTCCGGAGGGCGTGAGCACGCCCTGTGCCGTTCACTCAAACTCGATCCCCAGGTCAGCGAGCTCCACTGTGCCCCGGGCAACGCGGGCATCGAGGAGGTGGCGACCGTCCACCCCGTCGATCCGCTCGACCCTGGGCAGGTGGCCGAGCTGGCCCTGCGGCTGCGGGTCGATCTCGTGGTGGTGGGGCCGGAGGCGCCGCTCGTGGCGGGCGTTTCCGACGCCGTGCGCGAGGCGGGCATCGCGTGCTTCGGGCCGTCGAGGGACGCCGCCATGATCGAGGGCTCCAAGACGTTCGCCAAGGAGATCATGAGGGCGGCCGACGTGCCGACCGCGCGGGCCAGGAGCTGCGTCACGGAGGAGGAGGCGGCTGCCGCTCTTGACGAGTTCGGCGCCCCGTACGTGGTCAAGGACGACGGGCTCGCCGCCGGCAAGGGCGTGGTCGTCACCGAGGACAGGGCGAAGGCGCTGGCGCACGCGCGGGCGTGCGAGCGGGTGGTGATCGAGGAGTTCCTCGACGGGCCCGAGGTGTCGATGTTCGCGCTGTGCGACGGCAGCACCGCCGTGCCGCTGCAGCTCTCGCAGGACTTCAAGCGGGCCTACGACGGCGACGAGGGCCCCAACACCGGCGGCATGGGCGCCTACACGCCGCTCCCGTGGGCGCCGGAAGGGCTCACCGAGCAGGTCATGCGGGAGGTCGTGCACCCGACGATCGGCGAGCTGACCAGGCGCGGGCTGCCCTACCAGGGCGTGCTCTACGTGGGGCTGGCCCTGACCTCGAAGGGGCCG
Source organism: Nonomuraea sp. NPDC049400 (assembly GCF_044466425.1). Lineage (NCBI taxonomy): Bacteria > Bacillati > Actinomycetota > Actinomycetes > Streptosporangiales > Streptosporangiaceae > Nonomuraea > Nonomuraea sp. NPDC049400. The sequence goes on along the minus strand of NZ_JBITMP010000013.1, from coordinate 64,731 downwards.
AAGGTCGTCGAGTTCAACGCGCGCTTCGGCGACCCGGAGACGGAGGTGCTGCTCGACCGGCTGGAGACGCCGCTGGGCGGGCTGCTGATGGCGTGCGCGACCGGCGAGCTGGGGCTAGACCCGGTGTTCAGGGACGGCTCGGCCGTGACCGTGGTGATCGCGTCGGAAAACTACCCCGAGGCGCCGGTCAAGGGCGACGCGATCAGGGGGCTGCAGGAGACCGCGAACGCGTACGTCCTCCACGCCGGCACCAAGCGGCAGGGTGACGAGGTGGTCTCCAACGGCGGCCGGGTGCTCAACGTGGTCGGCCACGGCCCCGACCAGGAGAGCGCGCGCCGGGCGGCCTACGAGCTCGTCGGCCGGATCGAGCTGCGCGGCTCCTTCCACAGGACGGACATCGCCCGATGAAACTCGTGCACTCCGGCAAGGTCCGCGACCTCTACGAGACCGACGAGGGCCTGCTCCTGATGGTCGCCTCCGACCGGATCTCGGCCTTCGACTACGTGCTGGAGCCCGATATCCCGGACAAGGGGGCCATACTCACGCAGATGTCGCTGTGGTGGTTCGACCAGCTCAAGGACGTCGTGCCCAACCATGTCGTGGCGCCCGGCGACGACGCCCGCAGCGTGCTGTGCCGTCCGCTGCGGATGGTGCAGGTCGAGTGCGTGGCGCGGGGCTACCTGGCGGGCGGCGGACTGAACGATTACCGCACCGACCGCACGGTCTCCGGGATCCGCCTGCCGGAGGGGCTCGAGGACGGCTCCCGGCTGCCCGAGCCGATCTTCACGCCGTCCACCAAGGCGCCCGTGGGGCAGCACGACGAGCCGATCTCGTACGAGCAGGTCGTCCAGGAGGTCGGCCCGGAGACCGCCGAAGAGCTGCGGCGGATCACCCTGGCCGTCTACACGCGCGGTGCGGAGATCGCCCGCGAGCGCGGCATCGTCGTGGCCGACACCAAGATCGAGCTCGGCTGGGACGCCGACGGGGTGCTGACGCTGGGTGACGAGGTGCTGACGCCCGACTCGTCGCGGTTCTGGCCGGTCGACCAGTGGCAACCCGGCCGCGCGCAGCCTTCTTTTGACAAGCAATTTGTGCGCGATTGGCTACTATCGCCCGAATCAGGATGGGACAAAGCCTCCGGAAACCCCCCACCTCCCCTTCCCGACCACGTGGTCGAGCGCACAAGGCAGCGATACCTAGAAGCATATGAGCGCGTCACGGGGGCTTCCTTTAGCGGATGATTCGGCTGGGCCATGTGGTGTAAGCGACTACTGTTGGCCCGATCGAGCCTCACCGTTGAATTCAAGGAGCCGCACGAATGGTCCGTTACCGCGTGCGCGGTGGCAACGCACTGCGTGGAACCGCGTTCATCCAGGGCGCGAAGAACGCCGTGCTACCCATGATCGGTGCGGCTCTGCTCGCCGCCAAGGGGCGCACCGTCCTGCGCAACGTGCCGATCATCGAAGACGTCCGCCGCGCGATCGAGCTGGCCGAGGCGGTCGGCGCGTACGTCGAGCTGCACGAGTCCGAGCGCACGCTGGTCATCGACGCCTCCAGGGTGGACAGCCCCGTGCTGCCCGCCGCGATCGCCAGGCGGTTCCGCGGCTCGGTGCTGTTCACCCCCGCGCTGCTCCACCGGCTGGGCGAGGCGGTCGTGGAGGGCGTCGGCGGCTGCAACCTCGGCAGCCGCAACCTCGACTTCCACTACCTCGGCTACAAGCGGCTGGGCGCCATCGTGGACGAGGGCGACACCGTCATCCACGTCAAGGCGTCCGGGCTGACCGGCGCGACCCTCTACCTCGACACCCCGTCACACACCGGCACCGAGAACCTCATCATGGCCGCCGCCCTGGCCAAGGGCACGACCGTGATCGAGAACGCGGCCCTGGAGCCCGAGGTGCTCGACGTCATCGACATGCTCACCAAAATGGGCGCGCGGATCAGCGGCGGCGGCACGGGGTTCATCACCGTGGAGGGCGTGGAGGAGCTGCACGCCGTCGAGCACACGGTGATGCCCGACCGGCTCGACGCCGGCGTGTTCGCGATGGCCGCGGCCATCACCGGCGGCGAGCTGAGCCTCGTGGGCACGGGGCTCGACCTCGGCGTCGTCCGCTACAAGCTGGAGCAGATGGGCGTCGAGTTCGCCCGCCAGGGCGCCGTGCTGCAGGTGCGATGCGAGGGCCCGCTGCGGCCGATCAACATCATCACCGACACCTACCCCGGCTTCGCCACCGACCTGCAGTCCCCGATGATGACCGTCGCCGCGCTCGCCGACGGCACGAGCTACATCCACGAGCGCATTTTCGACGGCAGGTTCGCCCTGGCCGGAGAGCTGAACAAGATGGGCGCGAACGTCGAGGTCGAGGGCAGCCGGGCCATCGTGCGCGGCAGGACGCCGCTGACCGGCACCGAGGTGACGGCCCACGATCTCCGCTCGGGCATCGCCCTGGTGCTCGCCGGGCTCGCCGCCGAGGGCGAGACCGTGATCGACTCCGGATACCTGATCGATCGCGGCCACGCGCATCTCGCCGCCCGAATGCGCGCGCTCGGCGCGGACATTACACGAGAGATTTCAGAGCGCTAAAAAAGGTGGAAAAACCTCGTTGAGCTGCTAGGACATCTTGTCGGGCGGTCAACCTCAACGGCTTTCCGGAAAAGTCGGGCGTGACATTACGGCCCCCGCGAGCGATCGTTCCAAAAGAGAGCACTGCAATGGACGGCAGGATGGGACGAACATTGGTCGATAGGGCCGAAGAAACTCCCCGAGTGTCACGCCCGGGCGCTATGACACCGGACCTAACCATCGGCGTGGTCGGACCCCACGACCTGGTCGAGCGAGTCATGCTCATGGGCCACGCCGCGGCACCTTTGCCGTGTCGCCTTGTCGCGGCCGCGTACCGCGACGAGCAAGAGGCGCCCGACAAGGTGACGCGGCTCGGTCCCGGAGTCGACGCATGCCTGTTCGCCAGCCCGGTCCCCTATGACCTGGCCAGGCGTTCCGGCGTGCTGACGATGCCCGCGACGTACGTGCAACTCGGCGGAGCAGCATTAGTGGCGGCGCTGGCCAAGGCCGCGCTCGACCCCCGCATCGATCCCCAGCGGGTCAGCATCGACGTGGTCAGCAGGGCTGATGTCGAGGAGGCGTACACCGACCTCGGCATCCCCGCCACGGACGTGCACAGCCGCGACGAGCCGGGTGCCACCGGCACGATCGCGGCCTACCACGAACGCCTGGTCAGGCAGGGCGCGACCTCGGGAGCGCTGACGTGCCTGCCCGCGGTGGCCGAGCGCCTGCACACGGCGGGCGTGCCGGTCATCAGGATCAGGCCGACCTCCGGCGCGGTCCGCACGGCGCTGCACACGGCGGCGCTGCTGGGGGCGCATCACCGGCTGGAGGAGTCGCAGCTGACGGTGGTGCTGGTGGAGGTGCCGACGCTGCGCGAGCCAGTGCGCCGCGCCGCGCCCCGCTACTGGCGCGACGAGCTGCGGCTGTCGCTGCACCGGCTCCTGGTCCAGGAGGCGAACCGGATGAACGCCACCGTCTGGCCCATAGACGATCACAGCTATTTGGTTACCGCTACCAGAGGCTCGATCGTGTCGGCGACGGACGGGTTCAGGGTGCTGCCGTTCGCGGGCAGGATCAGGGACGAGCTGGGGCTGGCGGTCGAGGTCGGCGTGGGCATGGGGCGTACGACGCACGACGCGGAGTCGCACGCCCGGGCGGCGCTGGCCCGCACGCAGGCGGGCAAGCAGGCGCAGGGGTTCGCGGTGGACCGGGAGGGGCGCGCGCTCATCCCTGCCCCGCGCATGCCACCTGCCGGATCCGCCGCACTCAAGCCGAAGGGCGTGGAGGTGCTGGCCCGGCTGGCGGCCAAGCTGGAGGGCGGAGACACGGTGGTCGACGCCGAGGGGGCGGGCAAGATGCTGGGGGTCACACCTCGCACGGCCCGGCGGTTGCTGCGCACGTTGGTTGACGAGGGACTCGCGTGGCCGCTCCCGCCGAACCGCACGCCCCAGCCCGGGCGTCCGCGCCAGTTGTACCGGCTGATCGTGGAGAAACTCGGCCCCCGCTGAGCCATTCACCCGGGAGAGCGCCGTGATAGGGGCCCGTCGCCTTGTGGCGGCGGGCCCTTGGCATTCACCCCCAACCCGTCTCGTACGGGGCTGAGCGGCATCACGGAGACTGATGGGGCGATTGAGGGGTTTGTCATGAACCGGGCTCGACGATGATGTTGACAACGGATGTCATTTTTGCGAACTCCCACATTGACTCCGGTGAAGTAATTGGTTGACCCGTGTAGATGCGGGTATGTTCTCCTGCGCCCCCGATCGACAAGATTCGGACGGGGGCGCCAACTTTTCTGGCGCAGACCATCCGCTCGAGTCCGCCGAGTCGCGCGTTCCCGGTGTGTACGTTTCTGGCCGGGTCGCCGCGCTTTCGCCCAACTCCACGTCCTCGGGAAGATCTGCCCTGGTCGGAGGCCGGGGGCCGTGGTAGCGATCCTGCCGGTTTCGGGCAGATTCGCCCGGCGTTGGGGTCGGGACGTCAGCGGGCGCCCGTCTGTCGGGGTTCGAGGTCCGATATGTGCGGGATGGTGCAACAGTCGACCTGTATCGTCATCAGCCATGAGCGCAAACACCACTGACACCCGTGCGCCGCTCCTGGTGTGGGGCGCCTTGGCGATCGTCTATGTGGTGTGGGGGTCGACTTACCTCGGGATCGCCATCGCGATCGAGTCGATACCGCCCATGCTCCACGGTGCCATGCGGTTCATCACCGCCGCCGCCCTGCTCGCCGGCTTCCTGCTGGTGCGGTCGGGGCCGTCGGCCTTCAGGATGACGCGCAGGCAGTTCCTCGGCGCGGCCCTCGTGGGCGTGCTGCTGCTGACCCTGGGCAACGGGATGGTGGCGGTGGCCGAGCAGTACATCTCCACGGGCCTGGCAGCGCTTCTGGTGGCCTCGGTGCCGCTTTGGCTGGTTGTGTTCAGGTTCGCCGTGCGCGACCGTCCTAAGGCCCTCACGATCGCGGGCGTGCTGGTCGGGCTCGGCGGGGTGGCGGCACTGTCGCTCACCGGCGCCGAGGGCGGCAGCGGCGTCGGGATCGTGGTGGTGCTGCTCGCCTCGGTCTCATGGTCCGTGGGCTCGTTCCTGTCGAGCCGGATCGAGTTGCCCGCCAATCCGCTCGCCACCAGCGCCGTCGAGATGGTCGTGGGCGGCGCCGGGCTGCTGGTGGTCGGCACCGGGTCCGGCGAGCGGCTCGACCTGTCGGCCGTCACCACCAGATCCTGGCTGGCCCTGGCCTACCTGATCCTGGTGGGGTCGCTGATCGGGTTCACCGCGTTCTCGTGGCTGCTGGGCAACGCCCCCATCTCGCTGGTGTCCACCTACGCCTACGTCAACCCCGCCGTGGCCGTCGCGCTCGGCGCGCTCGTGCTGCACGAGCCGATCACGACCCAGGTGCTTGTCGGCGGCCTGATCATCCTGGTGGGCGTGGCACTGGTGATCTCAACCGAGCGGAAGCGACCGAAGCGCGTCCCCGAAGACGTCGACGCCGGCCCCGGTGCGCGCGGTGGACAGGAGCCACAGCCCGCGCGGCACCATGTCGACCCCGCGGTCGAGCGGCGCGGTGTGTAGGCGGGCCAGGGCCGCCGCGGATGATCAGCCGCGGAAGGCGCTCGCCGCGGCGAGGAACGCGTCGTTGGCCTCCGGGTCGCCGATCGACACGCGGGCGCCTTCCCCGGCGAACGGCCGCACGGCCACTCCCTCGACCGCGCATGCCGCGGCGAAGTCGAGGGTGCGCTCGCCGAGCCTGAGCCAGACGAAGTTCGCCTCGGTGGGCGGCACCGTCCAGCCCTGGGCGATGAGCGACTCGCGGACCCGCGTGCGCTCCTTGACCACCCGCTCGACCCGCTCCAGCAGCTCGTCCTCGGCCTTGAGCGAGGCGATGGCCGCCACCTGGGCGAGGTGGTTGACCGCGAACGGGATGATCGTCTTGCGCACGGCCGTGGCCACCGGCTCGTGCGCGACCAGGTAGCCGACCCGCAGGCCCGCCAGCCCGTACGCCTTCGAGAACGTACGCAGGACGCAGACGTTGGGCCGGTCGCGGTATAGGGTGAGGCCGTCGGGGACGTCCTCGTCACGCACGTACTCGCGGTAGGCCTCGTCCAGCACCACCAGCACGTGCTCGGGCACCCGGTCAAGGAACGCCTCCAGCGCGCCCCGGCGGACGGCGGTGCCGGTGGGGTTGTTCGGGTTGCAGACGAACACCATGCGGGTGTTGTCGTTGACCGCCTCCGCCATGGCGTCGAGGTCGTGGTCCTCCCCGGCCAGCGGCACCCGGACCGACTTCACCCCGGCCAGGTCGGCCAGCAGCGGGTACGCCTCGAACGACCGCCACGCGTACACGACCTCGACCCCGGGCTCCCCGACCGACTCGAACAGCTGCTGCGCCACCGTGACGGACCCCGCGCCGAGCGCGATGTGCTCGAACGGCACGCCGAACCGCTCGGCGACGGCCTCGGTCAGCTTGACCGCGCCCGGGTCGGGATAGCGGTTGATGTGCCGCGCCCCCTCGGCGATGGCCTCGACCACGGACGGCAGCGGGTCGTACGGGGATTCGTTCGAGGACAGCTTGTACGACCGGCCGTCGGGGGTCACTACGGCCTTGCCCGGCTTGTAGGCGGCCATGGTGTCCAGGATCTGGCGGAAACGAGGCATGACCCAACTTTATGAGGCCCGGCAGGATGAGGCATCAACCAGGGCGCGTGCTAGCGATACTTGTCGATGGCCGCCGCGATGAGCTTGGCCGCCCGGTCCGCGGTGGCGAACCCGGGTCGCCGGTGGGTGACGGTGAGCATCACCCAGGCGTTCGACACGTGGAAGGAGATCTGCGTCCGGTAGAGCTGCCCCCAAGCCATCTTCTGGGTGAAGCTGTACGCCCCGTCGCCGACGTCCGGCCCTTTGCGGAGCTTGGTCCCCGGGACGCGCTTCGGCTCGTCCTTCATCGTCTTGACCAGTTGGTCGAAATAGGCGGAGCCACCCCAGCTGGAGCTCATGGACATGAGGTTCAGCCCGGTGCCGTCCCCCTTGTTCCACCAGCAGGCGTTGTCGGATATCCATCGGCGCTGGGCCGAACCGCCCAGCAACGAGCGCACCTGGACGCTGGTCAGCAGGTCACACGCCTCGAACTCCTTGGTGATCCGCGGCGAGGCCGCCGCAGTCGGCGGGCCGAAGGTCCAGGTCGGCACCGGGTAGGTGACCCGGGGCGAGAGCGCGAAGCCGAGTACGCGGACGACGTTCGGGAACAGGTACGGCACGACGACGACCGTGGCCGCCACCAACAGCACCACCGCCAGCACGGCGCCCACGGCGATCTTGATTCGGGTGCGTTGAGGAGAGCGTGCAGGTTTGGGGGGCTTTCGTCTCAGGGTCGGGGCGGTTGCCGTCTCTCCCCGCGAGACGGCCTCCAGCGAGCGGGCCGCCTCGTCAGGAAGGCAGCGCCGTCCCGGGTCCTTGTCCAGGATCACGGCCAGCACGGGGGCGAGCGGTCCGGCCAGGCGGAACGGGGCCGGTTCCTGCATCAGCACGGCCGCCAGCACCGCGGCCGTGTTCGGACCGGCGAACGGCGGGCCGCCCTCCACCGCCGTGAAGAGCGTGGCGCCGAGCGACCACAGGTCGGCGGACGGGCCGTCGGTCTCACCCCGAAGGCGCTCCGGGGCGATGTAGCCGGGCGAGCCGGTCAGGAACCCGGACTGGGTGAGCGCCGAGTCCCCGGCGATGGTCGCGATGCCGAAGTCGGTCAGCAGCACCCGCCCGTCGTCGGTGAGCATGACATTGGCGGGCTTGACGTCCCTGTGCAGGACGCCCGACGCGTGTGCGGCCATGAGGGCGTCGAGCACCCGCAGGCCGATCCCGGCGACCTGCCGCGGCGGCAGCGGGCCGTCGTCACGTACGGTCTGCTCGAGTGAGCGGCCGCGGACCAGTTCCATGACGATCCACGGCCGCCCGCCGTCGAGAACGACGTCGTGCACCGTGACGATGGAGGGGTGGGAACGCAGCCGCGCCGCGGCCCGTGCCTCGCGGAGCGTGCGTTCGGTCAGCTCGGTCCGCGAGGCCTCGTCGAGGTCCGGCGGTAACTTGACCTCCTTGACGGCTACTTCCTGCTGGAGCAGCTCGTCCGTCGCCCGCCAGACCGTGCCCATGCCGCCCTCGCCGAGCTGCGACTGCAACCGATAGCGACTTGCGAGCAGCGTCACCGCGTCCCCTCTCGTACCGTCCGTGGCTCTCTGTCAATATCACGGCCGACAGGGGCAAATCAGGTAGTAAAGGGAACGAGGTGGCGCGAAATCAGACGAGCGAGCGCACCACCACGGTCTGGTCGCGGCCGGGACCGACGCCGATGGCCGAGATCGGGGCGCCGCTCATCTCCTCCAGCGCCCGCACGTACGCCTGAGCGTTGGGCGGCAGGTCGTCGAAGGACTTGGCGCTGGTGATGTCCTCCTGCCACCCCGGCAGTTCCTCGTAGACCGGAACGGCGTGGTGGAAGTCCGTCTGCGTCATCGGGATCTCGTCGTGCCGCACCCCGTCCACTTCGTAAGCGACGCACACCGGGATCCGCTCCAGCCCCGACAGCACGTCCAGCTTGGTGAGGAAGTAGTCGGTGATCCCGTTGATCCGGGTCGCGTAGCGGGCGATGACCGCGTCGAACCACCCGCAGCGCCGGTTGCGGCCGGTGGTGACGCCGTACTCGCCGCCCGTCTGGCGCAGCCAGTCGCCCACCTCGTCGGTCAGCTCGGTGGGGAAGGGGCCGGAGCCGACGCGGGTGGTGTACGCCTTGAGGATGCCGATGATCTTGGTGAGGCGGTTCGGCGGGATGCCGGCGCCGGCGCAGGCGCCGCCCGAGGTGGGCGAGGAGGACGTGACGAAGGGGTAGGTGCCGTGGTCGAGGTCCAGCAGCGTGCCCTGGCCGCCCTCGAGCAGCACGAACTTGCCCTCGTCCAGCGCCTTGGACAGCACCAGCGAGGTGTCGGCGATGTGTGGCTTGAGGCGTTCGGCGTAGGCGAGGTACTCCTCCAGGACGGCGGAGGGTTCGATGCCGCGCCGGTTGTAGACCTTGGTCAGCACCTGGTTCTTCTCGGTCAGGGCGACCTCGATCTTCTTCGCCAGGATGCCGGGGTCGAGCAGGTCCTGGACGCGTACGCCCATGCGGGCGACCTTGTCGCCGTACGCGGGGCCGATGCCGCGCCCGGTGGTGCCGATCTTGGCCTTGCCGAGGTAGCGCTCGGTGACCTTGTCCAGGGCCTTGTGGTGGGGCATGATCAGGTGCGCGTTCGAGGAGATCAGCAGCCGCTCGGCGGAGATGCCCCGCGCGGCCAGTCCGTCGATCTCGCTCAGCAGCACGCCCGGGTCGATGACCACGCCGTTGCCGATCACCGGGACCACGTCAGGCGACAGGATTCCCGTGGGTAGGAGATGGAGCGCGTATTTCTGGTCCCCGATGACCACGGTGTGACCCGCGTTGTTGCCACCCTGATAGCGGACGACGTAGTCGACGTCGCCACCGAGCAGGTCGGTGGCCTTGCCCTTGCCCTCATCGCCCCACTGGGCGCCAACGAGAACGGCAGCCGGCATGGTTCTGTCTCCCGTGCACAAATCGAAACCCCTGGCGCAAGCGCGACAGGGGCTCTTGCGTTGAGAGACTACCCGAACGTGCCTATTCGTCCCAAGACAGCGAACGCTAGCCCTTGGTGAGCGCGTCGTAACCGGTCTCCGTGCTGTCCTTGAGGAACTGCAGGCACCGCTCGGCCTCGTCCTTCTCGCCGATCGCCTGGGCGGCCCTGGAGAGCGCGTACAGGCAGCGCAGGAAGCCGCGGTTGGGCTCGTGCTCCCACGGGATCGGCCCGTGTCCCTTCCAGCCGTTGCGGCGGAGCGCGTCGAGCCCGCGATGGTAGCCCGTGCGGGCGAAGGCGTAGGAGGTGACGGCGTGCCCCTGCGCGAAGTACTCCTCCGCGAGCGCCGCCCACGCCGCCGGGTGGGCGGGGAAGCGGGCGGCCACGTCGGCGGCCTTGGCGCCGGATTCGAGCGCCTCCCTGGCCTCGGGCAGGTCCGGCAGGTTGGTCGGGGGCGGCCCGGCGAGAAGGTTGTCCATAGACAAGTCATACCCGCCGGGCCGCCAAAGGCGCTAGGAGATCTTCGTCCCACTCGACTTGAGGTTCTCGCAGGCCTCCACGACTCGTGCGGCCATCCCGGCCTCGGCGGCCTTGCCGTACGAGCGCGGGTCGTACGCCTTCTTGTTGCCCACCTCGCCGTCCACCTTCAGCACGCCGTCGTAGTTGCGGAACATGTGGTCCGCGACCGGCCTGGTGAAGGCGTACTGCGTGTCGGTGTCGATGTTCATCTTGACGACGCCGTACGAGATCGCCTCGTGGATCTCCTCGAGCGACGAGCCGGAGCCGCCGTGGAAGACCAGGTCGAACGGCTTGTCCTTGCCGTACTTGGTCCCGACCGCGTCCTGGAGCTCCTTCAGCACGCTCGGCCGCAGCTTGACGTGGCCCGGCTTGTAGACGCCGTGCACGTTGCCGAACGTCGCCGCCAGGATGTAGCGGCCCTTCTCACCGAGGCCCACGGCCTCGGCGGTGGCCAGCGCGTCCTCGGGGGTCGTGTAGAGCTTCTCGTTGATCTCGCCGACGACGCCGTCCTCCTCGCCGCCGACGACCCCGATCTCCATCTCCATGATGATCCGGGCCCTGGCGCACTTGTCGAGGAGTTCCTTGGCTATCTCCAGGTTCTCGTCGAGCGGCACGGCCGAGCCGTCCCACATGTGCGACTGGAAGAGCGGGTCGAGGCCCTTGGACACCCGCTCGAGGGAGATGTCGACCAGCGGCCGCATGAAGCCGTCGAGCTTGTCCTTCGGGCAGTGGTCGGTGTGCAGGGCCACCGTGACCGGATATTTGGCGGCCACCACCCGCGCGTACTCGGCCAGCGCCGTCGCGCCCGTGACCATGTCCTTGACGCTCGCGCCGGAGAGGAACTCGGCGCCGCCCGTGGAGACCTGGATGATGCCGTCGCTTTCGGCCTCGGCGAAGCCGCGCAGGGCGGCGTTCAACGTCTGCGACGATGTCACGTTGATCGCCGGGTAGGCGAATCCGCCGGCCTTGGCCCGGTCGAGCATCTCAGCGTAGACCTCTGGAGTCGCAATAGGCATGATTCATCTCCCTGAGAAGTAACGGCTTCGCGCCAGGCCCAGTATTCCGGGTCACTACCCCGTGTGGTAGATACGACGCATTCGTCGCCGCACAGGTAGGCTCTCGGCGTGGACTGGCTCTGGAATCTCCTCGACCCGACGTGGTGGCTGACCATGTTGGGGGCTTTCGCGACGATCGGCGTTCTCGCGATCATCTTCGCCGAAACCGGTTTGCTGCTCGGGTTCTTCCTGCCTGGCGACTCGCTGCTGGTGGCCGCGGGGATTTTCAGCTCAGCCGCGGTGGCTCGGGGCATGGGCATCGAGCCCCTCTCCTTGCCCGTGCTGCTGATCGGCACGCCGCTGTGCGCCATCGCGGGCGCTCAGCTCGGGCATTTCCTGGGGGCCAGGTTCGGCCGCAAGCTCTTCGACAAGCCCGATTCGCGGCTGTTCAAGAGGGAACACGTCGTCAGGGCCGAGGAGTTCTTCGAGAAGTTCGGTCCCGCCAAAGCGGTGATCCTGGCCAGGTTCGTGCCGATCGTGCGCACGTTCATGAACCCCGTCGCGGGCGTGCTGGAGATGCCGGCCAAGCGCTTCTTCCTGTGGAACGTCGTCGGCGGCCTGGTCTGGGTCGAGAGCCTGGTCCTGCTCGGTCACTTCCTCGGCAGCAAGGTCGACCCCAAGGCGATCGACAAGTACATCCTGCCGGGCGTCTTCCTCATCGTGCTCATCTCGCTGATCCCGATCATCGTCGAAGTGATCAAGAAGCGGCGAGAGCGTAACAACGTTCCCGAGCCCAACGGCAAGCACCACCGCGTGCACTGACCCTGAAACCGGGGGGTTACCCGGGGTACGCTGCCGACTGTGGGACGCCACAGGTCAGATCCGATGGGCCTTGCCCGCTTGGCACTCGCCGTCCTCGCCGCGGGCGCCGTGGTGACGCTCCTGGTCATCGGCGCTCGCGCGCTGCTCGGCTCGTCCGGCGCGACGCAGGAGCGCGAGCGTGCCGTCTCCGCCACGACCGGCCCGGTCCCGGAGGCCACCGCGCGGGTGCCGACCGTGCGCATCGAGTGCCTCGCCGAGACCTGCCCCATCGTCACGGTACGCGTGCCGGGCGGTGACGTGCTGCAGTACCGCGAGATGAGCAGGGGCGAAGAGGTCAGCTACTTCGAGCCGGAGCTCGACGTCGTGCTCAGTGACGCGGGCACGGTCCGCGTCATCGAGAACGGCACGCCCCGCGAGCCGGGCGAGGACGGCCGGCGCGAGGCGTTCACCGTCCGTGCGCCGGGCTAGAGTCCGAGGTCTTCGAGGGTGAAGGCCGAGCGGTATTCCAGGCCCTCCCCGGTGATGCGCTCCCTGGCCCCCCTGTCGATGATCGTCGCCACGGCCACCACCTCGGCTCCCGCCTCGCGCAGTGCCTCCACGGCCGTCAGCGGCGAGGTGCCCGTCGTGGAGGTGTCCTCGACGGCCAGCACGCGCCGCCCCTTCACCTCGGGCCCCTCGATCCTGCGCTGCAGGCCGTGCTGCTTCTGCGCCTTGCGCACCACGAACGCGTCGAGCGTGCGCCCGCGCGCCGCCGCCGCGTGCAGCATCGCGACCGCCACCGGGTCGGCCCCCAGCGTGAGCCCGCCCACCGCGTCGAACTCCAGGTCCGCCGTCAGGTCGAGCATCACCTTGCCGACGAGGGGCGCGGCCACGCCGTCGAGCGTGATGCGGCGCAGGTCGAGGTAGAAGTCGGCCTCCATGCCGGAGGAGAGGATGACCTTGCCGTGGACGACGGCCTTGCTCTTGATCTCGGCCAGCAGGTTGTCGCGATCCGTCATGCGTCCAAGCTTATGGGCCTGCTCCAAGGTCTCGACTCAGAGGCAAAGGCGCGGGCGCGGTTTAGTCACGACCCGGAGTGCGGAATGAATGCGCGGGCAACCCCGCGTAATCGTGAGGTCACTATGGGTGTCGAATCGCCGCAAAGCGACGCAGAGCTCCTTCAGGCGGTCAGAGAGGGCAACGCCGCCGCCTACGGGCTGCTCTACGAGCGCCACGCCGCCGCCGCCCGCGCGCTGGCCAAGCAGTTCGTCAGGCGCGTCGAGGTCGAGGACGTGGTCGCGGAGTCGTTCACGAAGATCCTCGACCTGGTCGGCAGGGGTGGCGGGCCCGAGTCCGGCTTCCGCACCTACCTGCTGACCGTGGTACGGCGCACGGTCCACGACCGCTCCAGGTTCGAGAGCGGCGAGATGACCACGGGGGAGATCGGGGAGTACGACCCGGGGGTGCCGTTCGTCGATCCGTCGCTCGTGGGGCTGGAGAAGTCGCTGGTCGCCAGGGCGTTCCTGTCGCTGCCCGAGCGGTGGCGGGCGGTGCTCTGGCACACCGAGGTGGAGAGGTGCAGGCCGGCCGAGGTGGCCCCGCTGCTGGGCCTGTCCGTCAACGGCGTGGCGGCGCTCGCGTACCGGGCGCGGGAGGGGCTGCGGCAGGCGTACCTGCAGATACACCTCGGCTCGCCGCCGCGGCACGACTGCCGTCCCGTGCTCGGGAAGATGGGCGCGTACGTCCGGGACGGGCTGACCAGGCGCGACGCCAAGGACGTCGACGAGCATGTGAGCGGCTGCGAGGAGTGCCACGGGGTCCTGCTCGAGCTGACCGACGTCAACCGCGGGCTACGCGTCATGGTCGGGCCGCTGATCGTGGGGCCGGTCTTCGGCGGGTACGCGGCGGCGCTGGCCAAGTCGGCCGTGGTGGGCGGCGGCGCGGGCGGGCTGCTGCGGGTGTTCGGCCGGCTGCGGCGGGCGCCCAGGCACCAGCAGGCCGCGATGGCCGGCGGCGTCGCCGTGACGATGGCCGTGGCTGCCGGCATCCTGCTGGTCTCCGACGGCAAGGCGATCAGGAGGCCCGCCGCCGCCGCGCCGGTCGCCGGGTCGCCGGCCTCCGTGCGACCCGTGCCCGTGCCGCCGCAGAGCGAGGAGCCCGCCCGGGTGCCCCCGCCGCCGGTCAGGAGCAAGCCGCCGGCCCAGGCGCGGCTGCGCGCCACGATCGACGCGCTCGGATCACTCGTACGGGCCAGGCCCGGCATCGTCGGCATGCGGCTGCGCAACTACGGCGAGGCCGCGAGCGAGAAGCTGACGGCGTTCGTCTACCTGCCGGCGGGCGTGGCGCTCATCCCGCCCGCGCGGCGCGACCGTCATGACGCCGCGGGCACCGTGGACGGCTGGTCGTGCCGCCCGGCGGTACGCGGCGCGCGGTGTGCCAGGGCGCCGCTCGCGGCGGGGCAGGGCACGGCGCTGTTCCTGCGGGTCCGGGTCTCCGGCGAGGCGCAGGAGGGCGCGGCGCCCTCCGTCCGGATCGACGCGGGCTCGCTGCGCGTCAAGGCGCAGGCCGAGCAGGGCGTACGGCTGTCGGGCGCGCCGGCCAGGTTCGCCACCGACGGGAGGGTGGCCGTCAGGGCGATCGGCAATTCGTTGCTGAGCTGCCCCGAGGATCGCGAGGGCTGCCTGGAGGCCAGGCGGCGCCAGCGCGGCCAGCGCGACAACGACCTCTGGTCGATGACCGTGCTCGACCGGGACAACGACCCCGGCACCCACGCGTCCAGCGGAGCCGAGCTGACCCTGCCGAAGGGCGGCAAAGTCGTGTGGGCCGGGCTCTACTGGTCGGCGAGCACCGCGGAGGCCGGGCCCATCAAGCTCCGTCCGCCGGGGCGGCGCGAATACGTGACGGTCGAGCCCGCCGACGTGGCGGTCCGCGACCTGCCGCTCGGGCCCGTCTACCAGGCGTACGCCGACGTCAGCGAGCTGGTCGCCGCCTCCCGCAGGCACGGCACCTGGTGGGCGGCCGACGCGCCGCTGGAGGAAGGGGTGTCCAGGCATGCCGGTTGGAGCCTGGTGCTGATCGTCACCGATCCCGCGGAGCCGTACAGCCAGGCCGTGGTGCTCGACGCGGCCACCGTGGTCGGAGGCGCGGCGGGACGCGTGCACCTGCCGCTCGGCGGGCTGCGCCCGGCCGCCTCGCCCGCCAGGGTCGAGCTGGTGACGTGGGAGGGGGACGCCGATCTCCAGGGCGACAAGGTCTCGCTCGGCTCCGGCGCGCTCGCCCCGGCGGGCGGCGATCGAGACGCCGCGAACGTCTTCGACGAGTCGTCGAGTGGCGCGGCGGAGATGACGTTCGGCGTCGACGTCGATACGATCAGCGCCGAGCTGGGCGTGGATCCGGGGCTGACGATCGCCACAGACAAGGACGTCGTCCTGTTCGGAGCGGCCGCGTTGAGCGTGCGTGCGCGATCGTGACCACAATCTGGACAAACTGGTACGATCTTCCTCGTCGGTTTGGTGCGTTAGCGGGCTGGTGCCGAATCGTCTGGATTAACCCTCGCGCGATCACCTGCTTTCATTACCCTGAGAGAGGGCCGCCGAGTCCGGTCTCTGACGGTGCAGAGCCAGCAAGGTCGGACCACCAGGAAAGGGGCGGTGCTAGTGGATCGCTGTGCGCTGTTCGTGGACGCCGGCTATCTGCTGGCTGATGGAGCGATGGCCGTGCACGGCACGCGTCATCGCGAAGCAGTTGCCTGGGACTATCCCGGGCTGCTCCAGCTGATGACCGGCCTGTCGCGCGAGCGCACCGGCCTGCCGCTGCTTCGGTGCTACTGGTACGAGGCGACGGTCGAAGGCCGCCGCACGCCGGAGCACGACGCGCTGGCCGACATACCGGGCCTCAAGCTCAGGCTGTCGCGCATCCGGCCGGGCCGGCGCGAGGGCGTCGACGCCCAGGTCCACCGCGACCTGATGACGCTCGCCCGCAACAACGCCATCTGCGACGCGGTGGTGGTGAGCGGCGACGAGGATCTCGCGCAGGTCGTGTGCGACGCGCAGGACCTCGGCATCAGGGTGAGCGTGATCCACGTCGCGGCCGAGGGCGGCTGGGCCGTGTCGCGCTCGTTGCGGCAGGAGTGCGACGACCTCGTCGAGCTGGGCGCCGTACACCTGCGCCCCTACGTCAGCCTGGTCTCCGGGGCCACCGAGTCGTCCAACGGCCACCAGCCGGTCAGCAACGGGCAGGCCGCCCACTCGCTGCCGCCCGCCCAGCCGGCCCTTCCCCCGTCGCTGCCCCAGATGCCGCCCTCCAGCGGCAGCCACGCCGCCGGCTCCTCCTCCGCGACGCCGTCCCAGCCCTCGTCGAACGGGTCGTCGTCCGGGCGTGGGCAGTCGTCCTCGCCGCCCGCGCTGCCGACATACTCCAACTACCAGCCCGAGCAGCCGCCGGCCACGCCGCCGCCCTCGGCTCCCGCCACCGGGCCCATCCAGTCGCAGTCGGCCAGCACCGGGCAGTTCGCCGCGCCGTCCAGCGGGAGCTACCAGCCTTCGCAGCTGGGGCCGTACACAGGGCCGCAGCCCGCGCCCGTCAACCCTCCCTCCGCCGCCACCGCCGGGGCCACCACGCTGTCGGACGCGGTCAAGTCCGCCCATCGGGAGGGGCACGACTTCGGCGAGTCCGTCGCCCGCGACGCGCCCGCGCTGTGGCTGGAGGCCGTGCTGGCGCGCAAGCCGCGCATGCCCTCCGATCTGGAGGCGCGGCTGTTGCAGGGCTCTTCGCTGCCGATCGACTTCCTGCTGCACGATGAGGTACGGCACGCGCTGCGGCGCGGCTTCTGGGACGCTTTGGAACGCGCCCGCCACTGACCGCCGCTCCCTCCCGGGCTGCCGGAGTTCACCGCCGGCGCTGCATGGACAGGGCCTGCCGCCAATGCTCGGCCGCCTGGCCCATGTCGTGGCCGAGAAGTTCGAAGAACTGGCTGGTGGTGCGGAGCCGGTCGCCGGTGGGTGTGTCGGTGCCGAAGATCCTTCTGGTGGGGCTCGGTCTTCCTGATCAACATCCCCGTGGTCGTCCTGGCGTTCCTCGCGGTCGCCGCCTGGCTGCCCGAATCGCAGCGCGAGCGCGGCAGGCGGATCGACGCGGGCGGCATGGTGCTGTCGAGCGCGGCGCTGACGGCGTTGACCTACGGCCTCATCGAAATCGGTGAGCGAGGCTGGACAGACGCCGCCGTGCTCGGACCGATCCTCGGCGGGATGGCCGCGCTGGTGCTGTTCGTGGTCTGGGAACGACGGGCCGGCGAGCCGCTGGTGGACCTGTCGCTGTTCGCCAACGCGCGCTTCACGGTCGGCACCGAGCTGGCCACGGTCGTCAACTTCACCATGTTCGGCGTTCTGTTCGTGCTGCCGCAGTATTTCCAGGCCAACCTGGGCACGGACGCGATGGGCAGCAGCCTGCGGCTGTTGCCGCTCATCGCCGGGATGCTCATCGGGATGTCGGTGGCAAGCAGGCTGAGCAGGCTGATCAGTCCCAAGCTCGCGGCCGGCCTGGGGTTCGTCCTGCTCACCGGGGGCCTGTTCTGGGGTGCCACCACCGGCACGGGCAGCGGGACCGGGTCGGTGGCCGCGTGGACGGCCATGTACGGCCTAGGGCTCGGCTGCGCCCTGCCCACGGTCATGGACGCGGCGCTGGGCACTCTGTCGCCCGGCAACGCCGGCGTCGGCGCCGCGGTGAACCAGTCCATCCGCACCCTCGGCGGCAGCTTCGGCGCGGCGATCCTGGGCTCGATCCTGACGTCCGCCTACCGCGCCGCGGTGCCGCCGCAAGCACGCGAGAGCGTCTTCGCAGGGCTGGCCGCCGCCCGATCCGCCGGCTCCGCAACCTTGGAGCATACGGTCCGCTCTGCCTTCGTCCATGGCCTGGACCTCGTCCTGGCCACCGGCGGCGGGCTCGGCCTCCTCGGCGTCCTCGTCGCCCTGGCCTGGCTGCCCGGTACACCCGAGCGTCCCCGGCCAAGCACGACACCGGCACAGCGCGGCCGGCCGGGCCCGGGCGCGCAGCCGGCGGGCGGCGGTGAGGGCGGCTACTACGGAACGCAGGCCCCATGAGCCCTTCGTAGATCCAGTCCGCGCGACCTCTAAGTGTTAGTCCGCCTTTCACTTATCTGGTACGTTACGGGAAAGCGGAACGATCATGAGAGGGGAAGGGCAATGACGCAGGCGCCGGAGTTGTCGCTGGAGATGCGGCGGAACGGGCTCGACCCGGTCGAGGAGCTGGCTCGGGCCCGGGATGGTGAGGGCGTCGTGCGGGTGGTGACGCCGTTCGGCCAGCCCGCGTACCTGGTCCTCCGCCACGAGGATGTGCGCGAGGTGCTGTCGGATTCGACCCGGTTCAGCAATGCCATGACACCGTTCGCCGCGGCCGGTGAGATGAGCGAGGAAGAGCAGGAGAAGCTGCGGGCCGGGTTTCTGCTCGCGTTCGACCCACCGGAGCACACGCGGTTGCGGCGGATGCTCACCCCGGAGTTCACGGTCCGTCGGATGCGCCGGCTCGAGCCACGCATCCTGGAGATCGTCGAGGCGGCCCTGGACGACCTGGAGCGGGCCGGCAAGCCGGCCGATCTGGTGTCGAACTTCGCGTTGCCGGTGCCGTCGCTGGTGATCTGCGAGTTGCTGGGCGTGCCGTACGCCGACCGCGCCGAGTTCCAGGACCGTTCCGTTCGCCTGCTGGACATCTCGTTGCCGATGGAGGAACAGGCCGCCGTGCTGCGGGAGAACCGCGCCTACATGGCCGGTCTGGTCGCCCGCGCGCAGGCTGACCCGGGCGAGGACATGCTCGGCATGCTGGTGCGCGAGCACGGCGACGACCTGAGCACCGACGAGCTCATCGGCATCGCGGCCCTGCTGCTGCTCGCCGGGCACGAGACGACCTCGAACATGCTCGGCCTGGGCACTCTGGCCCTGCTGCGACACCCGGACCAGCTCGCCATGATCCGCGAGGAGCCGGCGCGGGCCGAGCCCGCCATCGAGGAACTGCTGCGCTGGCTGTCCATCGTGCACTCGCCGTCACCGCGCACGACCACGACCGAGGTGGAGATCGCCGGCCACGTCATCCCCGCGGGGTCACTGGTGCTCGTTTCGCTGCCCGCCGCCAACCGCGACGGCGGCCACATCGCGCATCCCGACGCCCTCGACATCACCCGGGGCGCCCCCGGACACATCGCCTTCGGCCACGGCGTGCACCATTGTCTCGGCGCTCCGCTGGCCCGCATGGAGATGCGCATCGCCTTCCCGGCCCTGCTGCGCCGCTTCCCCGACCTCGCACTCGCGGACGACCAGATCGACTTCCGGGTCTTCAGCACCGTCTACGGACTGAACTCGCTCCGGGTGACCTGGTGAGAGCCGACGCGGCCCGCAACCACGAGCGAATCGTCGGCGCCGCGGTCCTGGCGTTCGAGGAGATCGGGCCCCAGGCGACGCTCGAGGAGATCGCCGCACGCGCGAACGTGAGCGTGATGACGGTCTACCGCCGCTTCCGCTCGCGCGACCAGCTCGTCCGAGCCGTCTTCGACCACGTCCTCACCACCGAGCTCCAGCCCATCACAGCGGTGCACACCGACGACCCGTGGCAGGATCTCACCGGGATGCTGGAGGCCGTCACAGAGGTCCTCGCCCGGCGGCGGGTCATCATCTCACTCGCCCACGAGTTCGTGACCTTCGCGAACGAGAGCACGCAGCACTTCATACGCGCCATCGAACCCATGCTGCGCCGGGCCATCGACGCCGGCGTGGTGCGGCCGGAACTGCTGCCTCGCGACCTGACCGTGATCACCGTCATGAGCATGGCCACGGTGCACCCCGGCGATCCCCAGGGCGAGGACCGCAGGCGCTACCTCGCCCTGCTCATCGACGGACTGCGCCCATCGCCGACCACCCTGCCCCCACCCTCACCGCAGGACTTCTTCAAACCACCTGAGGCCGGCGAACCGGCACCATGACCACCGACTGCCGGACGAGGTGGTGGCATGCGTCGCCGACTGGGCGTCATGTCCGGATCGTGATGAGGTCATGGGCCTTCGATGACACGGTCTCTGGTTCGAAGATCCGCGGTTCGGCAGAGTCGATGACACAGACAGAACGCTCACTGAAGAGGACTTTTGATGCGAAACCTTGCGAGACTGTCCGCCGTCGGAGCAGCCACCGCCGTCCTTGCCACAGCCCTCGTGACCCCGGCCCAGGCTGCGGCCACCTCGTGGAGCGCCTGCCCCGCGGGGCCCGGGGTGGACCCGCGGCAGGAATGCGCCACCCTGCAGGTTCCCATGGACTACCGAGCGTCCGGCGGGCCGACGATCTCGCTGGCGGTGTCGCGGATCCAGACCGCCAAGCCCGCATTACGCCGCGGCGCGCTGCTGATCATCCCCGGCGGACCGGGCAGCCCTGGCCTGAACCGGCCCAGCACCCTGGTCAAGAAGCTGCCGAAGGACGTGCTCGACCGCTACGACATCATCGGGTTCGACCCGCGCGGCGTGGGCCAGAGCTCGCCGGTTTCGTGCGGTTTCGAAACCCGTGATCTCTCCCTCACCAAGCTGAAGCCGTACCCCGACGCCGACGGAGGCATCGCGGAGAACGTCGCCTGGTCGCGCAGGATCGCCGAGGCCTGCGCCCGCAACGGCGGGCCGCTCATCCGGCACATCAGCACCCGCAACGAGGCCAGGGACATCGACCAGATCCGCCAGGCGCTGGGCGAGAAGAAGATCTCCTACTGGGGCGTCTCCTACGGCACCTACGCGGGCGCCGTCTACGCCACCATGTTCCCCGAGCGCACCGACCGGGTCGTCCTGGACAGCAACGACGATCCCGACCCGCGCCGCGTGGCGCGACAGTGGCTGGCCAACTACGCCGTCGGCGTGGAGGACCGCTTCCCCGACTTCGCCGCCTGGGCCGCGGCCCGTGACGGCGAGTACGGTCTGGGTGCCGACGCCACGGCGGTCCGCCGCACCTTCCTCGATCTGGCGGCCGACCTGGACCGCAAGCCGTTGCCCTGGCCGGGCGCCAATCCAGAAGAACTGAACGGTAACCTCCTGCGGGAGACCATGCTCACCGCCCTCTACTCCGACGCGAACTTCCCCATGCTCGCCGCCCTCATGCGGGCCGCCCGCACCTCAGGCGAACTGCCCCCGCCGAACACACCCCCGGCGGCCGTCCTGCAGAACACCGCCGCCCACGCCGGCGCGACCATGTGCAACGACGTCGAATGGCAGGACCCGATCAGCCGCTACCAGCGGCACGTGACGCGTGACCGGGCTGCCCACCCCCTGACCGCGGGCATGCCCGTCAACATGGGGCCGTGCGCGTTCTGGCCGTACAAGCCCGCCGAGCCGCCCGTACGGGTCACCTCGCGCGGCCCCGCCAACGTGCTGCTCATCCAGAACCTGCGTGACCCCTCCACCCCCCACAGCGGAGCGCTGAAGATGCGCCAGGCATTCGGGCAACGGGCCCGCATGGTCAGCGTCGACTCCGGCGGCCACGGCGTCTATCTCGCCAACGGCAACGCCTGCGGCGACCAGGCCGTCACCGCCTTCCTGACCACCGGGCACCTGCCGCACCACGACAAGAACTGCTAGACGAAGGCTGCCGCCCTTGATTCCCTGGGCGCCGACCCGGTGCCCGGGGGCCGGTCAGGACAAGGCGTCGAAGCCGGCGCGGAGGTGGGTGAGGCGGTCCGTCAGGTCGGACAGGGGCGCGGCGAGCGCCGGGTCCTGGGACTTGCGGGCCAGCTCGCGCACCCGGGCCAGCTCGTCCTCCACGGCCGTCAGCCGCCGCGAGAGCTCGGGCAGCACCGACGCGTGATCCCCGGCCCCGGGCGGCAGCTCGCCGGTCAGGCGGTCGCGGAGCATGGACGCCTGCTCGGCCAGCCGCTTGTTCATGTTGTACAGCTCAGCGAACACCGACACCTTCGCCCGCAGCACCCACGGGTCGAACGGCTTGGTCAGGTAGTCGACCGCGCCGGCGGCGTAGCCGCGGAAGGCGTAGTCGGGCGCGCTGTCCACCACGGTCAGGAAGATGATCGGGATGTTCCTGGTCCGCTCCCGCCGCTTGATGTGTGCGGCCGTCTCGAAACCATCCATGCCGGGCATCCGCACGTCCAGCAGGATCAGCGCGAACTCGGTGTTGAGCAGCGCCTTGAGCGCCTCCTCGCCCGACCTGGCGCGCACCGGCACCAGGTCGAGGGAGCTGAGGATGGCCTCGAGAGCGATCAGGTTCTCCTCGCGGTCGTCAACGAGGAGGATCTTGGCTCGATCCGGCATCGATCACGACCCTTCGGCTGTTGAGGCTGATGAGTCGGCCGTGGAGCCGCGCCCGCGGCTGAGCCAGCCGCGCAGGCGTTCGAGCAAGCGGTCCACGTCGACCGGCTTGGGTACGTAGTCGGACGCGCCCGAGGCGATGCTCTTTTCGCGGTCGCCCCGCATGACCTTCGCGGTCAGCGCGATGATCGGCAGGTCGGCGAACTGGGGCATGCGCCGGATGGCCGAGGTCGTGGCCCAGCCGTCCATCTCCGGCATCATGATGTCCATCAGCACGAGCGCGACGTCCTCGTTCCGTTCGAGCTGCTCGATCCCCTCCCGACCGTTTTCAGCGTAGACGACCGTGGAGCCGTGTCGCTCCAGGACGCTCGTCAACGCGAACACATTTCGGATGTCGTCGTCCACGATGAGGATCTTGGCGCCGCTGAGCGGGTCGTCGCCCTGCCACTGGACGGGCGTCTCCACCGGCGGCTCGACCAGCTCCGGCATCGGCAGGTCGAGCGGCATCGGCGGCTCCGGCGTGGCCGTCGCGGCCGGCTCCTCCGAGGGCGCCGTCATCAGCTGCCGCCGCGCCGCGCCGCCGTCGCTCACGGCCAGCGGGCCGGTGTAGGAGGCCGGCAGGTAGAGCGTGAACGTGCTGCCCTTGCCCAGCTCGCTGTCGACGTGGATCTCCCCGCCGAGCAGCCTGGCGATGTCGCGGCAGATCGCGAGGCCCAGCCCCGTGCCGCCGTACTTGCGGCTCGTGGTGCCGTCGGCCTGCCTGAACGCCTCGAAGATGACGTCCCGCTTGTCGGGCGCGATGCCGATGCCGGTGTCGATCACCTGGAAGGCCAGCAGGTCGGCGGCCTCGTGCAGGCTGTCGTCGTCGAAGTCGACTCCGGGCGGCGCCATCGAGACGCGCAGCTTCACCTCGCCCCGCGGCGTGAACTTCACCGCGTTGGAGAGCAGGTTGCGCAGCACCTGCTGCAGGCGCTGCTCGTCGGCGCGCAGCTCCTGCGGCACGTCGGACTCGACGTCGACCGTGAACGACAGCCCCTTGTCCTGCGCCAGCGGCGCGAAGGCGGCCTCCAGCAGGTCGACCATCTTCGGCAGCGACACCTGGATCGGGTGGATGTCCATCCGGCCCGCCTCGACCTTGGACAGGTCGAGCATGTCGTTGATGAGCTGGAGCAGCGCCGAGCCCGCGCTGTGGATCGTCCGGGCGAACTCCACCTGCTGCGAGGTCAGGTTGCCCTCGGCGTTCTCGGTCAGCAGCTTGGCCAGCACCAGCAGGCTGTTGAGCGGCGTGCGCAGCTCGTGGGACATGTTCGCGAGGAACTCGGACTTGTAGCGCGAGGACACCGCGAGCTGTTCTGCGCGCTCCTCCAGCGTGCGGCGGGCCTGCTCGATCTGGAAGTTCTGGATCTCGATCGCGCGGTTCTGCTTGGCCAGCAGGGCCGCCTTGTCCTCCAGCTCGGCGTTGGACCTGCGCAGCTCCTCCTGCTGGCGCTGCAGCTCGTCGGAGCGCTCCTGCAGCTCCCTGGTGAGCCGCTGGGACTCGGTCAGCAGGTCTTCGGTGCGGGAGTTGGCGATGATGGTGTTCATCGTGACACCGATGGTCTCGACGAGCTGGCGCAGGAAGTCGAGGTGCACCTCGCCGAACGGCGTGAACGAGGCCAGCTCGAGCACGCCGAGCACCCTGTTCTCGAACAGGATCGGCAGCACCACGATCTGCGCGGGCGTGGACTGGCTGAGCCCGCTGTCGATGGTGATGAACTGCGGCGGCACGTCGTCGAGCATGATGTGCCGGCCCTCGGCCGCCGCCTGCCCGACGATGCCCTCGCCGATCGCGAACCGCTGGCGCGGACCCCTGTCGGGGCGTACGCCGTACCCGCCGATCAGCACCAGCTCGTGGTCGCCCTCGGGGTCGATGCTGTAGAAGGCGCCGTAGCGGGCCGAGACCAGCGGCGTCAGCTCGCTCATCGTCAGCTTGGCCACCTCGAGCAGGTCGCGGTGGCCCTGCATCAGCCTGGAGATACGGGCCAGGTTGGACTTGAGCCAGTCCTGCTCCTGGTTGGCCTGCGTGGTCTCGCGGAGGTTGGCCACCATCGAGTTGATGTTGTCCTTCAGCTCCGCCAGCTCGCCCTTCGCCTCGACGGCGATCGAGCGGGTCAGGTCACCGCGGGCCACGGCGCTGGTCACGGTGGCGATGGCGCGCACCTGGGTGGTGAGGTTTCCGGCCAGCTCGTTGACGCTCTCGGTGAGCCGCTTCCACGTGCCCTCGACGCCCTCGACCCGGGCCTGGCCGCCCAGCTGCCCCTCGGAGCCCACCTCTCGGGCGACTCGGGTCACCTCGGAGGCGAACGACGACAGCTGGTCAACCATGCGGTTGATGGTGGTCTTCAGCGCCAGGATCTCGCCCTGGGCGTCCACGTCGATCTTGCGGGTGAGGTCGCCGTTGGCCACGGCCGTGGTGACCTCGGCGATGTTACGCACCTGGGAGGTCAGGTTGTTGGCCATGAAGTTGACGTTGTCGGTGAGGTCCTTCCAGACCCCGGACACGCCGGTCACCCGGGCCTGGCCGCCGAGCTGACCCTGCGTGCCGACCTCGCGGGCGACCCGGGTCACCTCGTCGGCGAAGGAGGACAGCTGGTCCACCATCGTGTTGAGGGTGTCCTTGAGCTGCAGGATCTCGCCCTGCGCGTCAACGGTGATCTTCTTCGACAGGTCGCCCTGGGCCACCGCCGACGACACGGTCGCGATCTGGCGCACCTGGGAGGTCAGGTTGTTGGCCATGAAGTTGACGTTGTCGGTGAGGTCCTTCCAGACCCCGGACACGCCGCGCACCTGCGCCTGGCCGCCCAGCTGACCCTCCGTGCCCACCTCTCGGGCGACCCGGGTCACCTCGGAGGCGAACGACGACAGCTGCTCGACCATCGTGTTCATGGTCGACTTGAGCTCGAGGATCTCGCCCTGGGCATCCACGTCGATCTTGCGGGTGAGGTCGCCGTTGGCCACGGCCGTGGTCACCTGGGCGATGTTCCGCACCTGGTATGTCAGGTTGTTGGCCATCGAGTTGACGTTGTCCGTCAGGTCCTTCCAGACCCCGGACACGCCCTTCACCTCGGCCCGCCCGCCCAGCTTGCCCTCGGTGCCCACCTCGCGGGCGACCCTGGTGACCTCGTCGGCGAAGGAGGACAGCTGGTCCACCATCGTGTTGAGGGTGTCCTTGAGCTGCAGGATCTCGCCCTGCGCGTCAACGGTGATCTTTTTCGACAGGTTGCCCTGGGCCACCGCCGTCGCCACGGTCGCGATGCTGCGCACCTGGGAGGTCAGGTTGTTGGCCATGAAGTTGACGTTGTCGGTGAGGTCCTTCCAGACGCCCGACACCCCGGTCACCTGCGCCTGGCCGCCCAGCTGCCCCTCGGTGCCCACCTCGCGGGCGACCCTGGTGACCTCCTCTGCGAAGCCGGACAGCTGGTCGACCATCGTGTTGACGGTGTTCTTCAGCTCGAACATCTCGCCCACGGCGTCGACCGTCACCTTGCGGCTCAGGTCGCCCTTGGCCACCGCGGTGGTCACGACCGCGATGTCGCGCACCTGCGCGGCCACGCGGGACGACATCGTGTTGACGGCCTCGGTGAGGTCGCGCCAGCTTCCCGACATGCCCCGCAGGTTGGCGCTGCCGCCCAGCCGGCCCTCCGTGCCGGCCTCGCGCGCCACCCTGGTCACCTCGCCGTTGAACAGCGCGAGCTGGTCGACCATGCCGTTGATGGCCTTGCCCAGGCGCCGCACCTCGCCCCTGGCCGACCGGTCGAGGTCGATCCGGCGCGACAGGTCGCCCTTGGCGACCGCGTCGATCACGTCCGCCGCGCCGCTCACGGGGCTCACCAGGGCGTCGATCAGCTGGTTGACCGACTCGACGCTCTCCGCCCACGCGCCGACACCCGGTCCAGGGGTCAGGCGCTCGCCGAACCGGCCTTCTTTGACGACTTCTTTGCGTACGCGGACCAGTTCGTTGGCGAGATGCTCCCGGCGGTCGGCCACTTCGTTGAGCAGCAGCCGGACCTCGCTGAGGATCCCGGGAGGGGCATGAGGAACACGACGCCGGAAATCACCGTCACGCCAAGAGAAGAGCGTCTCAAGGATGGGCACGAGATCCGACTCGGTGTAGGTCCTCTCCTCCGGGGTTGGCGCGGCCTTGGCCGTGGTCATGGGGCCTCCTTCACTCGCGGCGGGCTCCGGCGAGTGATTCAAGTCTGTCACGATGAGTAGCTCGTAGTCCTGTCCTTGGATTTACCCCAAGTCAGTGGGAAGTGTGGTAGGCACGTTGGGATGACTGCTTCTCCCCATGCGGTGCTCGCTGCGACCTTCGCGCCCGGTGAGACCGCTGTGACCGCTGCGATGAGGTTCACGCGCGAGGTGATGACCGCGTGGGCCACCGGCGGCATGCTCCACACCGCCGAGCAAGTCGCGGGAGACTTGGCCGAACAGGTCGCTGACGAGCCATTTGAGGTGATTTGGAAGCATTTTGGGGATGCCGTACAGGTGGAGTTGAGGCAGCGAAGCCTTTCCCAGGGTGATCCAAAAGCTCCTTCCGCGAATGTCGAAGAGTGGGGAGTCACTTTCACGGGCGATTCCCGTGTCCATTGGGCTAGGCTCACGCTACCTGGCTCCGCGGACAGAGTGGCAGCCGAATGGCTGGAGGAGAGCTCCAGGGGGCCACACTGGCTGGGGTTCCTCGCCGACGCCAGCGACCTGCTCGCGGGCACTCTCGACCCCGACATGGTCCCGGCCATCATCGCCCAGGTCGTGGTGCCTCGGTTGGCGAGCTGGTGCGCCGTCTACACCGCCGACAGCTCCGTCGGGCCGCTGCGGCTGGTCTACCTCTGGCACGCCGACGAGGCCAGGATCGACGGCCTGCGCGAGCAGCTCGCCGACATGGACGTCGCCGCCGCCGACACCAGGGTGACCTCGACCATCCACCTGACCGACTCGCAGGTGCTCGCCGTGCCGCTCATGGCGCGCGGGCGCGGCCTCGGCATGATGTGCCTGGGCCGGCCCGACCGCTTCCCCGACGAGGTCATCCAGTTCGCCGAGGACATCGGCAGGCGCGCCGCGCTGGCCATGGACAACGCCCGGCTCTACGCCCAGCAGGCCGCCGCCAACCGGGCGCTCCAGCGCAGCCTGCTGCCGCCCAACGAGCCCGAGGTCCCGGGGCTCGACTACGGCGTCATCTACGAGCCCGCCGGCGAGACCAACGAGGTCGGCGGCGACTTCTACGACCTGTTCAAGGCGGGCGACGACTCGTGGCGGTTCGCGATCGGCGACGTCTGCGGCACCGGCCCCGAGGCCGCCGCCGTGACCGGGCTGGCCCGCCACACGCTGCGATTGCTGGCCCGCGAGGGGTACGGCGTCGCGGCGGTGCTCGGGCGGCTCAACCAGGCGATCCTGGAGGAGGGCGAGCGCGCGAGGTTTCTCACGCTGCTGCACGGCGACATCACGCCCGTGGCCACCGGACTCGAGGTGCGCCTGGTCTCGGCCGGGCACCCCGAGGCGCTGCGGCTCAAGCCGAGCGGCAAGGTCGAGACGGTCACCACGCCGCAGTCGTTGCTGGGGGTCTTCCACGAGGTCGTGTTCGAGGCCGACACCGTGCATCTGGACCATGGCGACGTGCTGCTGGCCGTGACCGACGGGGTGACGGAGCGGCGCTCGGGCGGCCGGCTGCTCGACGACGAGGGCGGCCTGGCCAAGCTGCTGGCCGAGTGCGCGGGGCTGTCGGCCAGGGCGGTCGCGGAGCGCATCCGCAGGGGCGCGGCCGACTTCGCCTCGGAGCCGAGCCATGACGACCTGGCCATCCTGGTGCTGCGCGCCCGCTAGCCCCCTGCTCAATGACGCCTCCCTGTGACAGCGTGGGCGCATGCTGTCAACGGGATCGACCGACGATCAAGGCAGCCGGTCAGCCGACTTCTTACAGTGTGTTAAACGTCACTGTGGATTTACCCGCTTTCTGGCGAATTCGAGCTGGAGCGCGGTCTGCGCGATCCGCTGGGAGACCACCAGCGAGCCTTGGATGGCGTCGTAGGTGTAGATCTCGTAATCGCGCCCGTGGTCGGCGAGCTTGGCCACGTACTTCTCGATCTGGCGCAGCGGGCAGCGC
Source organism: Nonomuraea sp. NPDC049400 (assembly GCF_044466425.1). Lineage (NCBI taxonomy): Bacteria > Bacillati > Actinomycetota > Actinomycetes > Streptosporangiales > Streptosporangiaceae > Nonomuraea > Nonomuraea sp. NPDC049400. Next base: position 36,315 of record NZ_JBITMP010000013.1, on the reverse strand, counting down.
GTGTCGTCCTCGCCCGCGAAGATCAGCAGCGGGCTCTTGACCTGGTCGACGTAGGTGATGGGGGAGCTGGCCGCGTACCGCTCCGGGTGCTCGTCGGGTGAGCCGCCGAGCAGCGCGCGGTGGTAGGCGCGCAGGCTCTCCGCCTCCTCCTCGTACGCGCTCTGATGGCAGGCGATCGGCGCCGCCGCGATGCCGGCCGCCCACAGGTCCGGCTGCGTGCCGAGGCCCAGCAGCGCCAGATAGCCGCCCCACCCCGAGCCGGACAGCACGATCTTGTCCTCGTCGGCGATGCCGCGATCGACCACGGACTGGCGTACGGCGGCCACATCGGCCAGCTCGATGTGCCCGACGTCGCCGTGCAGCGCGTCGCGCCAGGCGGAGCCGTACCCGGTCGAGCCCCGGTAGTTGACCCGCACCACCGCGAACCCCGCGTCCACCCAGGCGGCGACCTCGGGTGAGAACGCGTCTCGGTCGTGCGCCGTCGGGCCGCCGTGCAGCAGGAAGACCGTGGGGTACGGGGCGATGCCCACCTCGGGCTTGGAGACCAGCGCGTGAATGAGGCCGCCCTCGCCCTCGATGTCCATGTCCTCGACGGGGACGCTCGGCGGGGCGGGCGGGCCGCTCGGATTGACCACGACCTGGCCGTTGGTGGAGCGGATGACCGGCGGGCGCGAGGCGCTGGACCAGGAGTACTCGACGTGGCCGCCGGGCCGGGGGACCGCCTCGTCGATCACGCCGTGCGGCGTCTCGATGGGGGTCAGGCCGCCGCCCGCGAGGTCGTAGCGGTGCAGGTGGCTGCGGGCGCGGTGGTCGCGCTGGATGAGCAGGCCGCGACCGTCGTGGTACCACTCGGCGTTGAGGTCGCCGGAGTCCTTCAGCCAGATCTCGCGCTGCTCGCCGGTCACCGGGTCCCAGACCAGGGGCTCGTGGCGCTCGCGGCGCTCGTGCAGGGCGAGCAGGCGGCGGTCGCCCATGACCGGGGCGAACTTGAGGCCGGTGACGCCCTTGGTGGGGCCGTCGTACAGCTCGCCCACCGTGTGGCCGTTCTGGCGGACGACGCGGAGGGCCGGATGACGGAAGTCGCCATACTCTCCGTGATTTATCGCGATAAGTGAGCCGTCGAGGGACATGTCGGCTACCCAGGCGGCCTCGGTGTGCTCGTACAGGAGCCTGGCCGGCTCGCCGTCGCGTACGAGGTGGATTCTGAACGCGCCCTCGCTGGCCAGGGTGATCGCCGCGACGCCCGTCGCGGACAGGGCGATGCCGCCGGGCTGGCCCGGCGGCAGGTCGGGGGCGACCGGCTCGTTGGGGCCGCCGTTGAACGGCTGGCGCCACCACACGCCGAACTCGTCGCCCTCGGTGTCGGCGAACCAGTAGACCCACTGGCCGGTGGGGTCGACGGCCGCGTACGCGGTGCCCCTGGGGCGATCGGTGACCTGGCGGGTCGCGCCGGTCACGCGGTCCCAGGCGTAGACCTCCCAGGTGCCGGTGGCGTTGGAGCGGTAGATGGAGCGGTTCGGGGTCTGGCGCGCCCAGGACGGCAGCGTCATGCGCGACGCCCGGAACCTGGCCTGCCAGCGTTCCTCCGCCTTCATCCGGTGCGCCCCCTCCCTTTGCTGTCCCGCGCCTCCGGGCGAGGGATGTCGTCCAGTATTGCGCCTGTTCCGGAGAAATACTCAGGGAATGTGGGGGAATTTCGGACTAAATGCCCCATCAGTAACACCAGTCGCACATGTCCGTCAAGAAACGGATCTTGATCAGGTTACCGGCTCGAAGATAGACAGATGAAACGACGCTTGCGTTGCTACATTTTGCTGTCTTTTCGCGACATTCCGGGAGATAAATCCCGCGATTCGCCGGGTTAGGTCGTTCGTGTCGGTATGCCACGCACTTGGACCCATCCCGACTACCTGCGCGATGTCGTCATGTCCCAGCTCCATCTCGAAATCGATCGAGCGCCGCTCCGACTCCACGAAGCCCTCCAGGCTGCGCGCCAGCCTGCGCTCCTTCTCCTCGTCCACGGAGAGCAGGCCGAGCTCCTCGACGAGCGGGCTCAGGTGCCGCCTGGCCGGGGTCACGACCACCGCGACGCCGCCGGGCCGCAGGATCCTCCTGAACTCGGGCCCGTTCCTGGGCGCGAACACGTCGATCACCACGTCGGCCACCCCGTCCCTGATGGGGAGCGGGCGCCACACGTCGGCCACGAACGCCCCTGCCCTGGGATGCACCCGCGCCGCCCGGCGTACAGCGTGCTTCGATACATCGAACGCCATCCCGATGCCATCGTTGACCGCGTTGAGCGCGGCCGCCAGGTAGTGCCCGGTGCCCGCGCCCGCGTCGACGATCAACGGCGCGGCCCTGCCCGCCGCGCGACGACCGCCGGCTGTTTCCGGCTCGTCCGCGAGACCTTGTGGTCCTGCGCCGAAACCGGCCTCCACTCCCGCCCCACGGTACGCCCTCAACTCCGCGCCGTCATTCGTTTCGGTGGAGTACTCACGTTTAGCTGGAACGTTCTCGCCGCAGGCGTACTTTCGCACCGTTTCTGCCACTGCGTCTTGTAGCGGGGCGTAGTGGCCCGCGTCGAGAAATCGTGCCCTGGCGGCCACCATCTCGGGACTGTCGGCCGTTCCCGGGGGTTTGTTGCCTACGAGCAGACTGACGTAGCCCTGCTTTGCCACGTCGAACGCATGCCCCTTGGCGCACCGCAGCGCGTCGGCGTCGAGCCGCACGTCGGCTCGGCATACGGGGCAGACGAGGTATTCGACGATGTCGGCCAGCATGCCGCCATTCTCGTCGACCGCCCTGGGACCCTTCCCCACGGGGGGACTCCGGCGCGCAGATGGGCACAGGGTCAGGCGGCGGCAGCCTGGAGGAGGAAGGCGGCGTTGGAGGGGGTGGAGCGGAGCTTGTCGATGAGGGCCTCGAGCCCTTGCTGCTTGTCCAGCCCCGTGAGCATCCGGCGTAGCCGCCACACCACCTGCCGCTCCTCCGTGTGCAGCAGGATCTCCTCCCGCCGGGTCCCGGAGGCGTCCAGGTCCACGGCCGGGAACAGCCGGCGCTCGGCGAGTTCGCGGACGAGGTGCAGCTCCATGTTCCCCGTCCCCTTGAACTCCTCGTACAGGTTGTTGTCCATCCGCGAGCCCGTGTCCACCAGCGCGGTGGCGAGGATGGTGAGGGAGCCGCCGCCCTCCACGTTGCGGGCGGCGCCGAAGAAGCGCTTGGGCGGGTACAGGGCCCCGGCGTCGATCCCGCCGGTGAGCACCCGGCCGCCGCCGGGCGCCAGGTTGTTGTACGCCCGCCCCAGCCGGGTCAGCGAGTCGAGCAGCAGGACGACGTCCTGCCCGGACTCCACGAGCCGCTTGGCCCGTTCGACGGCCAGCTCGGCGACGGCGGCGTGGTCGCGGTCGGGGTGGTCGAAGGTCGAGTAGAAGACCTCGCCGGAGATCGTGGCGCGCATCTCGGTGACCTCCTCGGGCCGCTCGCCCACGAGGACCACCATGAGGTGCACCTCGGGGTGGTTGCGGGCGATCCCGGCGGCCAGCGCCTGCAGGACCATGGTCTTGCCGGCCTTGGGCGGGGCGACGATGAGGCCGCGCTGTCCCTTGCCGATGGGCGCGAACAGGTCGACGACGCGCGTGCTGAGCGACTCGGTCTCGATGTTGAGCCGCTCGGTGGGATGTACGGGTGTCAGCTCGGCGAAGCGGGGCCGCTCGCGCCACTGCGCGGCGCCGTTGACCGACGTGACGCCGGCCAGCTTGTTGCCGGCGAACGACGCGACGACGTGGTCGCCGGGCCGCAGGTCGAACTGCCGTACCTTGTCGGGCGGAACGCGGACGTCACCGGGTCCGGGCAGGTGGCCGGCCCGGATGAACGCGGACTTGTCGCGTACGTCCAAGAGGCCCGCAACCTGGCGGACGGGCACGTCCGCACGCTGTTCAGGAATGTGTACAGACATGGTGAACCCCTTTGGGGGAGACGCGCCTGACCAGAGCAAGGCGCGATGGTGAGAAAGGAAGTCGGGCCCTGGAGACAAGCCCGGGGCGGGACTCAGATGAAGAACCAGCGGAGCGGAAGCTCAACGCTTGGTGGCAAGATACCACACCATCTGACCCAGTAAACGCCTAGCCCTCTTGGGCTATTCCCGGGCCGTTCTCGGAGTTTCTCCGACGGTCGCGGGACGGGGCGCGTGACAATGTTCTTCTCGGCACCGTACTGCGAGGAAAATTACCGCGCCCGGTGTACCGGAGGGCACAGAACCCCCATCGACGCAGCGTCATCGTGTCAAGTGGCATGCAGGACCCCTGCAACTCGGTGAGGGTTCCATAGGACAAACAGAACTCCTTGGGGGAGCACCATGAAGACCGTCAACCGCTGCCCGCGGTGCCACCACGAGCTCGACGAAGGCCCGATCATGTACAGGTGCGCGCACTGCTGCCGCGCCGTCTACGCCGCCGACCTCGAGAACGAGTTCGTTCCGCTCGAGCCCGTAGCCGCCTAATCTGGGCGAATGCCGCATAAGCCGATAATTGCCGTGTCCGGCGTCGAGGTGACACCGCTCTGCGACGCCGTGGGCCCCATGGGAGCGGCGATCCGCCGCCCGCTCGCCGAGATGTTCCCCGGTTCCGGGCTCCAGGACGAGCCGTGGGTCCTGCACTTCCACTGCTATCTGATCCGCGACGCGGCCGGTCGGCTGACCCTGGTCGACACCGGCATCGGTGGCACGGACTCGCCGGCCGCGAGTTGGGCGCCGGTTCCTGGAACGCTGGCGGGCGAGCTGGCCGCCGCGGGCGTCGCGCCCGCCGAGATCGGCACCGTCGTCCTCACCCACCTGCACAGCGACCACTCCAGCGGAGTGGTGACCGATGGCAGGCCGGCGTTCGAGAACGCGCGATACGTGCTCCAGCAGGCCGAGCTGGACGCCGCGGCGGGGCCGGTGCTCGACCGGCTGGTGACCCCGATCAAGGATCAGCTGCACGTGGTCGAGGGCGAGGCCGAGGTCTCGCCGGGAGTCCACGTGCACCACGCGCCCGGCCACACCCCGGGCCACCAGATCGCCAGGGCCGGCGAGGTGGCCATGACCGGCGACCTCGTGCTCCACCCCGTGCAGCTCGACGACCCCGCCATCCGGTACGTCTACGACGACGACCAGGAGACGGCCGCGCGCACCCGCGCGGAGGTGCTCGGCGGGCTCAGGGCCGAGCGGGCGATTCTCGCCACCGCTCATTTCGGCGAGCCGTTCCTGCGTCTTTGACGGACTTGCAGGCACGATGGGTAGCCATGAAGACACACATTGTGACCGGCGTCGCTCTCGGCGCCGTTCTGGTGTTCTCGCCGGCAGCGTCGGCCGCGCCCACGCCTGATCTCTCGGGCGCCGTCTACGCGGGACTCGGAAATCAGCTCACCCGGTACGCGAACGGCGAGTGGAGCACGCTCGCCCAGGTCGGTGCCACGCCGCAGTTCGCCGCGTCGCCCGACGGCACGAAGGCGGCCTGGGTGACGGAAGACGGTGACCTCCGGGTCAGGGAGGGCGACAGGACCACCACGCTCGCGAGCGGGCTCCAGGGCGGCACACCGTGCCTGACCCCGGTCTGGTCCGCCGACTCGAGCAGGGTGGCCTACCCGGCCCAGGGCGACGTGATCATGGCCGCCAAGGCCGACGGCAGCGCCGCCCCGCAGGAGCTGGGCGCCTCCCCGGGCGTCTGCCATCTCGCCTGGTCGGCCGACGGCCGCTACCTCGCGGGCTACAACACTCAGGGCGACGGCCTCTACCGGCTCGACGCCAAGACCGGCCAGAGCATTCCGGCCAAGGGCGTCAAGTACATCAACCACGTGCAGAGCCTGTCGCCCGACGGCAGCAAGGCGGTCGTCTCGTTCCCGGAGAGCCCGCAGACGCTCGGCGACGGCACCTGGCCCGCCTCGTTCAAGCCCGTCGTGCTCGACATCGCGACGGGCAAGAAGCAGCGGCCGGCGGTCAAGGGCAAGCAGATCGGGGCCTTCTACCTGCCGGACGGGCGCCTCGTGGTGCGCACGGCCGGCACGCGCGGCCAGTCAGGGACCGGCAACCCCGCGCACAACTCGCTGGTCGTGCTCGACAAAGCGGGGCAGCCGGTCGAGCGGATCGCCGAACCGTCCAAGGCCAGGAGGCAGGCGCTGCTCCAGGTCCTGTCGTAGCGGCTAGCGCCCGCTCATGACCGGCTGATCGGCCAGGAGCGAGGCGGGCAGGGCGATCATCGCGGTCAGGCCACCGTACGGGGAGGACGTGAGGGTGACCTTGATGCGGTGCCTGGCCGCGAGCCTGCCCACCACGAACATGCCGAGCCGGTCGCTCTGCGCCAGGTCGAACTCCGGCATCTTGGCCAGCCTCTCGTTGAGCTCGTCCAGCTCGGCACGGGGCAGGCCGAGGCCGCGGTCCTCGATCTCGATCATGAGGCCGTGCGTCGTGGTCGCGCTGCGCACGTCCACCTTGGTCTGGGGCGGCGAGAAGAGCGTGGCGTTCTCGATCAGCTCGGCCACCAGGTGGGCCACGTCCGTGACCACCGCGCCGAGCAGCGCGACCGGCGGCGGCTGGAGGATCTCGACCCGCTCGTACTCCTCCACCTCCGCCACGGCGGCGCGCAGCACGTCGAGCATGGGCACCGGGTTGCGCCAGCCGCGGCCAGGAGCCTGGCCCGACAGGATGATGAGGCTCTCGGCGTGCCTGCGCATGCGAGTGGTGAGGTGGTCGAGCTTGAACAGGTCCGCCAGCTCCTCCGGCTCCTCCGTCGCCCGCTCCATGCTGTCGAGCTGGAGCAACTGCCGGTGGAGCAGAGACTGGTTGCGCCTGGCCAGGTTCACGAAGACCTGGCTGACACCGTGCCGGAGCCGGGCCTGGCTCACCGCGGCCTCGACCGCCGTGGACTGCACGTCGTTGAACGCCTGGACGATGTCGCTGATCTCGGAGGTGCGGGTCTTGACCTCGATCGTGGCGACCTCTTCGACGGTGGGCGGGGCCACGTTCGTGCGCAGCCGCTTGACCAGGCCGGCCAGGCGCACCTCGGCCAGCTCTGTGGCGGCGTCGCGGAGCCCGGCCAGCTCGCGCACCAACCGCTTGCGGAAGCGCAGCGAGAGCATGATCGAGGCGACGACGGCGATCAGGCCCAGCCCGCCCGCCACGCCGACCTTGACCAGCATGCCGATGGCCGTCGGCGTCACCCGCTTCACCAGGCTCTGCACGGCCACGGTCTGGTTGCGCTCGACCGCCGCCCACAGGTTCTGGCCGTCGATGGGCCAGGTGGCGGCCGTGGCGGGCAGGCCGTTCAGGACCGCCTGGCCCCGGATGGCGTCCTCGGCGGCCAGGAACTCCTTGTAGACCGGCGACGCGACCAGCCGCTCGTACGGCCTGCGCAGGCCGGTGTCCAGATGCGAGAGCGCCTGGGAGAGCAGCAGCCGCCTGGTGGCCACCAGGCCCGTGAACGCCTCGTGCTCCCGGGCCTCCACCCGGCCCTTGGACAGCACGATCGAGATCAGGGCCCGCTCCCTGGACAGCATGTCCTTGGCCTCGCCCAGCATGTTCACGGCCCGAGCCTGCTTGTAGAGAGCCATTTCCGGCATCAGGACCATGGCGTCGTACAGGCGGAAGGACGCGTCCACGATCTGGCTGTAGGCGTCGATCACGTCGAGCGGCGCGACGGTGGTGGCGTCCACGTCGCGGCGGACGTCCGCGAGATGGTCGAGCTTGGCGTTGAGAGCGGTGAGCTGCCCGGTCATCTCGGGCGGCAGGTCGCGCAGGGTCCTGGACAGCGCGCGGAACGTGGTCACGGCCTTGTCCGTGTCACCGCGCTGCTTGGCCACCTTGTCCGCGCCCTGGCCGGTGACCAGGAAATCCACGGACGCCAGCCGCTCGTCCTGCAGCTCGACGTTGATCCGCTCCGACGGTTCGGCCAGCTTGGTCGCCAGGTCGTCGATGCTCAGCAGGCGCATACTGTCGCCGCCGGTCAGGCCGGCGGCGAACGCCCACAGGCCCACCAGGGAGACCAGGGGGACGAGCAGGAGAACGAAAAGCTTCACTGCGATGGGACGGCCACGCGTGGGGGGCATGCGACCTCCGGGTGCATGATGAGATCGACTCGCAGATTACACCCCCCTTTGGAAGGATTTCTGTGCGTCTTCCGCGTTCATTCTCCGGTTGGACGATGGCGGTCTTCGGATTCCTCGCCTTCGTGCTCGGTCTGCTGGGGCTGATCTCGCCCGACACCTTGCTGGCCATGCTGGGTTTTGAGGTGGTCGACGTGCGGCCCGCCGGGGACTACACGCTCGTCTATATGGCCGCCTCCTCGATGGCGGCAGTGAACATGGGCGTTTATTACGTTTTCGCGGCTTCGGCGAACTACACGCCGTTCTTCCGCTGGACGGTGCCGTTCAGGCTGGTGACGTTCGCGGTCTTCACCACGCTGGTGCTGACCGGGGCGGCGCCGGGCGAGTTCTTCGGCGTCGGGCTCTGGGAGGGGTTGGGGGCGCTGATCACCGGCTTCGCGCTCTGGCGCGAGGGCAACCTGCTGCCCTCGCGCCAGTGAGTCACGGCCCCGTGTCCTCGGAGCCGCGCGCGACGAGTCGGTCGCCGGGTTCTGGGCTGTGTTCCAGCCGCCGCTCCAGCTCTCGCTTCTCGTCCTCCAGCCGGGCCACCCGGCTGGAGGCCTCGGCCCTGGCGCCGCGTAGCGCGCGGCGGCGCCTGGCGGACCTTCGCGAGCCCGAGCCCATCAGCCAGAGTCCCAGCAGCAGCACGGCCGCGGCGGCCGCACCCGCGAGGAACATCTCCACCTGATTGGGCTCGAAGGTATATCCGAACAGGATGTACCTGGCGCTGTCCTCTGTCAGGACCAAGACGATCGCGCCGCCGGCGAGCAGGACCAAGATCAGTCCAAGCAGGATCATCCAACTCACCCCTTGTCGTCAGAGCCCGCTTCAACTTCCCCGGGACCGCCGGTGTATGCGCCATGATTGCGTTCATGCGGCCTGAACCGGGGCAGGTGCTCCACTTCTCCGAGGACCCGACGATCAAGCGGTTCGTCCCGCACGTGGCGCCGACGTCCAGTTTCAAGGAGGCGTACGTGTGGGCGGTCGGTCACGACCGCTGCCCCGACTATTGGTTTCCGCGCGCGTGCCCGCGTGCCATGGCCTGGGTCGGGCCGCGCACCAGCGAGGAGGACGCGGCCCGGATCATCGGCGCGGGATGCGGCGAGCGGGTGCACGCCATCGAGTACCGCTGGCTGCAGGCGCTCAAGGAGGTGCGGCTGTTCGCCTACCGCCTCCCGGCGGAGCACTTCAAGCCCATCGGTGACCCGCCGACCGCCGTGGTGTCCACGGTCCCCGTGACGCCGCTCGGCCCGCCCGAGCAGGTCGGGGACCTGTTCGAGCTGCACGAAGGGGCGGGGATCCAGCTCAGGGTGCTGCCCAGCCTCTGGCCGTTCTGGGAAGAGGTGATCGCCAGCACCCTCGAGTTCAGCGGTATCAGGCTGCGGAACGCCCGTCGGTGAGCGCCAGCAGGGTCTCCAGCGGCATCGAGCCCGGCGGCCGCTTCTCCTTGGCGAACCTGTTGGCCTCGCGCCGCAGCACCTCGTTGACCGGGGTGGGCACGCCGTGCAGGCGGCCGAGCAGCACGATCTCGCCGTTGAGGTAGTCGGCCTCGATCGAGCCGCTGCTCCTCGCCAGGCTCTGCCACGACGAGCCGCCGCCGCGGGCGATGCCGTCGATGGGCCGCACGTCCACCTTGCGACCGCGCACTTCGGCCTCCTCCTCGGGCGTCGAGTACGCGATCCCGGCCTCGTCCAGCACGGCCCTGGCCTCGGCCCTGGCCCGCTCGACCACGTCCGCCATGCCGGGGACGTGGCCGAGGAGCGCCTCCACGGCGTTGCCGAGGTTGCTGATCAGCTTGCCGTGCTTCCAGCGCATGACGTCGGGCTGGGCCAGGCCCACGAGGCCGCGCTTGCTCAGGTCGTCGGCGATCCGCTGGGCGAGCTCGTCCACACCCTGGGGATAGCGCCCGACGTGCAGCATGCCGGAGTACGGATGCGCGTGCGCGGCCACGACACCCGGCTCCAGGTGCTGCGAGGGCAGCCACACGCACATGCCGTAAACGCGCTCAAAGCGCCGCAGAACGGTGCGCTCGTTGTCCACGCCGTTCTGGGCGCACACCACGGGCAGATCAGACGGCCAGCCGTCGAGCGCGGCGATCGTGTCCTGCGACTTGGTGGCCACGACCAGCACGTCGTCGTCGCGCGCCGGCACGGGGCCGTCGGCGGTGGGGATGTCGAGGGTCTCGGATGCCTCGGGCGTGATCAGGCGCAGGCCGTCGCGCTTGAGCGCCTCGTAATGGGCGCCTCTCGCGATGAGGAGGACATCGTGCCCGCCCTGGTGGAGGCGGGCGCCGATGGTGCCGCCGACTGCTCCTGCTCCGATCACTATGTAGCGCATTGTCCAAGGATGTCACTTTGCGAGCGCAACTTGGGTCTGCGCCGTCACGGCAGCCCCTCGCGCACGCTCCCGCATGATCGTCTTGAGCACGCGCCAGCCGTCGCGCACCGCGTGCAGGTTGCTCGCGCCGTGGATGCGGCAGCGCTCGTGGCTGGGGACCTCGCGGATGATGAGGCCGGCCTGGGCGGCGCGGACGTTCATCAGGGTCTCGATCTCGAAGCCGTCGCAGTCGAGCTCGAGGGCGTCGAGGTGGCAGGCCCAGAAGGCGTTGTAGCCGTAGCAGAGGTCGGTGTAGCGGGTGCCGTAGAGGAGGTTCGTCAGCCCGGTGAGGAACTTGTTGCCGAGCGAGCGGACCGGGCTGAGATCGTCCGAGCCGCCACCAGGGGCGTACCTGGAGCCCTTGGCGAAGTCGGCGCCGTTGACGAGCGTGGTGACGAAGGAGTGGATCTCCCGGCCGTCGGTCGAGCCGTCGGCGTCGATCATGACGATGATGTCGCCCCGGGCGGCCTGGAAGCCCTCGATGAGGGCGTTGCCCTTGCCGCGCCGGGTCTGCACGACGACCCGGAGGTCGGGGCGCAGCCTGCGCGCAACGGCGACGGTGTCGTCGGTCGAGTTGCCGTCGACGAGGATCACCTCGTCGATCCAGTCGGGCAGCGTCGCGAAGACGTGGGGGAGGTTCTCGGCCTCGTTCATCGCGGGGACGATGACACTGACGCTGGCGGCGAAAGGCTGCTTGTTCATGTGCTAAAGGTCACCCCGCACACATGCAAGTTACTTGACGGTTCCTTGCACTGATCCGCTATTGCGAGATCTCCGCCTCTGCGGCCCTCCTAATGATCTCGTCAACGGTCTGCTGAGGCGTTTGCCGCGTGGTGTCGAGCCATAGTCCAATGCGCGGGGTTTCTGTGCGCAGCATCGCGTCTAGCTGGGCAATCGTCCATTCCTCGCCATATCCGACCTTGGGCCTGGATCTTTCTCGGTGATCGATTTCATCCGCGTCCGGCGCCAGGACGATTACATGAAGAGGGCGAGTGCGAATAAGTTTCGTAAACCGTTCCAAGTCCCCGCCGATAATGATGTCCTGGACTATTGGTGTGAATCCGGCATCGAAATACATGTCGGCCGTGTTTGCCGCTATCCGGTAACGCAGCTCGAGCTGGCGGACGGCCTCGTCGGTGGGCTCGGGGGTCATCTCGGCGCGACCGCCGACGACCATGCGCCGGAACGTGTCGCCGCGCACGTGGGCGGAGCGCGGCAGCCGCTCGGCCAGGGACTGCGCCACGGTGGACTTGCCGGCGGCCATGATGCCGGTGATCAGGACGACGCCGTTCACGCGCCCACCAGCTTCCGCACTCGGTCGGCGCCCACGGCCAGCAGTAGCGTGGGGAGCCTCGGGCCGGTGTCGCGGCCGACCAGGAGCTTGTAGAGCAGGGCGAAGAAGGCCCGCTGCGCCGCCTTCAGCTCGGGCGTCGCCTCGGCGTCCGCCGGCAGCCCTGCCTGGAGCTTCGGTACGCCGTACACCAGCGTGGTCAGGCCCGCCAGCGACCAGTCGTCCAGGCCGTCGGCCAGCAGCCGCAACGACTCGCGTTCGCCGGCGCCGAGCGAGTCGAGCAGCTCCTCGTCGGGCTCGTCGCGCACGCGCGTGCGCTGGTCGGCGGGCACGTGGCCGTCGATCCAGCGCTGCGCCCTGTCCAGGCGGGGCCGGGCCTCGTCGAGCGTCTCGATCGCGTCGAGGTCACGCAGGATGCGCAGGGTCTGGTCGGCGTCGCCGGTCGTGATGTCGGCGATGGAGGCCAGCGTGCGGTAGGGGATCGGGTGCGGGGTCGCAGGGAGCGGGCCGGCGGCCGTGCTCACGGCCCGGTTGTACGCGGCCAGCTCGGCGGGCTGGGCCCGCCCTTCCCCGACCTTGCGGCCCAGGGCGTCCCACTCGTCGTAGAGCCGCTGGATCTCCTGGTCGAAGGCGATCTTGAAGGACTGGGCCGGCTTGCGGCGGGCGTACAGCCAGCGCAGGACCGGCGCCTCCATGATCTCCAGGGCCTCGGCGGGGGTCGGCACGTCGCCCTTGGAGCTGCTCATCTTGGCCATGCCGGTGATGCCGACGAACGCGTACATGGGGCCGATCGGCTGCCGCCCGCCGAACACCTCGCCCACGATCTGGCCGCCGACGATCCACGCCGAGCCGGGAGAGTGGTGATCGACCCCGGACGGCTCGAAGACCACGCCCTCGTACGCCCAGCGCATCGGCCAGTCGACCTTCCACACCAGCTTGCCGCGGTCGTGCTCGGCCAGCCGCACGGTCTCGCCGAAGCCGCACTCGCACGTGTAGGCCAGCTCGGTCGTCTCGTCGTCGTAGGCGGTGACCGTGGTCAGGTCACGCTCGCACAGGTCGCAGTACGGCTTGTAGGGGAAGTAGTCCTCCACCTGCTTCGAGCGGTAACGCGACAGCACGGCGTCGATCCTGGCGCGCTCGCGCACGGCCCGCAGGATCTGCTCGCGGTAGGCGCCCTTCGTGTACTGCTCGGTCTGGCTGATGCCGTGGTACTCGACGCCCAGCTGTCCGAGGGCCTCGATCATGGGCGCCTTGAAGTGCTCGGCCCAGCTTCCGTACGCGCTGCCCGGAGGCGCGGGCACCGACGTCAGCGGCTTGCCGATGTGCTCCGCCCATGCGGGGTCGATGCCGGCGGGCACTCGGCGGAAACGGTCGTAGTCGTCCCAGGACAGCAGGTGCACGCACTCGACGCCGCGCCGCCTGATCTCGTCGGCGACCAGGTGGGGGGTCATGACCTCGCGCAGGTTGCCCAGGTGGATCGGGCCCGACGGGCTCAGGCCCGAGGCGCACACGACCGGTTTGCCGGGCGCGCGACGCTCCGCCTCGGAGATGACCTCGTCCGCGAACCTGGAGACCCAGTCGGTCTCGCCACTATCCACCATCGTGCCATTCTTGCGGCTCGCTCCTGCACAAGCCAACGAGTTCGGACGTCACGCCCGCCGCCACCCGCGCGACGGTGTGGGCTCGAGCCGGCACCGCCCGGACCTGGCCGCTGTCCGCGCCGGGCCGGAGTGTGCTCACGCGCACGCCTGAACCCGGCGGACATACCGCCGATATACCGCACATCCCTAAGTTGTCTCTCCGTAACCGAACTCAGACGAGAGGCCAATATGCGAGTGACAGGCATCCTGCGAAAGACCGCGATACTCGGGGCTGTGGGCGTGGCCTTGTCGATCATGCCCGCGGCCGGTGTGTCGGCCTCGGCGACCTCCGCCTCGGGGAAGCAGCGGCTGCTCCAGGGCAGCTGCACCGGGAACACTCATGACTGGTTCCGCGGCAGGGTCGGCGCTTACTACGAGCCGGACGGTTCGTACGACGTGATCGAAGAGATCCGGTACGAGCTGGTTGCCACGAAGGGGGACAGCCCCGGCAAGAAGAGCAACGTGAGATTGCGGATCCGCGAGTCCATCTCCGGCAAGCCGGACAAGACGCTGTACGAGTGGGAATCCGGGGACAACGTCACGCCGGACAAGTGGCACACCCACCGCCCTTACAGGAAGGTGGAGTACAAGAAGAGGTGGCATGTCGACGCCAAGTTCGTGTTCGACACCAGCGGCTACGACCCGAGGTGCACCGCCACCACCAACAAGGCCTGACGCCAGATGACGGGTGTGCCGCGCGCGCCGCGGCACACCTCCTTTTCAGGAGCCTCTTCCAGGAGCGGAATCTGTGATCCCACGAGCCTTGCTCGCCGTGCTGATGCTCCTGACCGGCTGCGGCACCGCGACCGATCAGCCGGAGCCGGTGACCGAGCGCCCGCCGGAGATCGTGGCGGTGTCCGCGGAGGGCGTCGTGGTGGCTGATAACCGGGCACGGGCGTTTTATGGGCTGGACCGGTCGGGCAGGGAGCTTTGGCGGGATCCCGCCGCGTACGCCGTGGGCGCCGACGTGATCTGCCAGGCACACTGTCCCGACCCAGTGTTCTCCGGCTCGGCGGAGGGGGCGGACCCCGAGCCACGTTCGCTCTCGGGCGTGTTCGCGCGATCCGACGCCCGGATCAGGCGGGTGCCGACCGCACGTAACGCCTCGGACGCCGTGATCATTGAGAGCGACGGCGCGGAAGAGGACGGTCTGCGGCTGATCCGGCCCGCGGGCAAGGACACGCGTATCCGGTTGAAAGGGGTTGTCTCCTGGGCGGAGGACGCGTCCAGGACGACCGCGGTCGCGACTTCAGGCAAGCAGGCGCTGTGGTTCCGGCACGACCGGCGGGGTTGGCGCGAGGTGGCCAGGGACACGCTCGCCGAACCGGTCACGGCGCTCTGCGCATCAGACGGTACCGCGGTGGTCGAGGGGGAACGCGCCTATGTGCTGACAGGCTCGGGCAAGCCGGTACCGGTGACCACGACCCTCCCGGTTCTCGCCGGATGCGCCGCCGGGACGCAGGGCCTCGTCGTCTACGCCTACTGGCGCGACGGCGACGGCAGGCGGTTCACCGGCGTCCGGGGCGTCGACTCCGCCGGCAAGCAGACGTGGTCGCGCGAGATCGCCGCCGAGGCCCAGATCCGCGCCCATCCGTCCGGCGCAGAGTTCCTGATCACGTATGGCGGTGCGGCCGAGGTGGTCGACCCGGCCGGCCGTACGATGGCCAGACACCCGGGCACCGCCTCGGCCGCCTACACCGCGGACGGCGAGCTGGCCCTTCTGACCACGGAAGGAAGGCTACGCTGGCCGGATCATTAGGGCGTGTCTGACAAACGGTGACCGACGCCGGCCGACCTTGCGGCGCCCGCACCGACGGGTGGCGGGCGCCGCTGATCAGCTGGGGGAACCCGTCAGAGGGTCGACGCGTGCGGGTCCCAGTCCGCCGGGAGGGGCTCCGGCGAGGTGGTGGTGGACGTGATGGGACGGAACTCCGAGCGCTCGCCCGACTCCGAGATGGCGGACATGAGCTCCAGCACGTGGAAGGCAAGCTCGCCCGAGGCGCGGTGCGGTGTGCCCGACCGGAGCGACCTCGCCAGGTCGAGCACGCCGATGCCGCGCCCGGCCGTGGTGCCGGATACCGGCAGCTCGCGCCAGTCCGTGTCGTGCAGCCCCCGGGCGAGCAGGGGCCCCTCGAAGGTGTTGGGGTCCGGGAGCGACAGGGCGCCCTCGGAGCCGATGACCTCGATCACCCGGCGGTTGATCGGCGAGTCGAAGCTGAAGGTGGTGGCGGCGGTGGCCGTCCCCGGGAAGTCGAGCAGCGCGTTGACGTGCGTCGGGACGTCCACCGGGAAGACCTTGCCCTCCTTGGGCCCCGAGCCGACGACGCGGTGCGCGCGCGCCCTGCGCGTGCCGGCCGCCACCCGGGTGACGGGGCCTAGCAGGGAGACCAGGGCGGTCAGGTAGTACGGGCCCAGGTCGAAGAGCGGGCCGCCGCCCGGCTGGTAGAAGAACTCGGGGTTGGGATGCCAGGACTCGGGTCCGAGGCTCTGCGTGGCCGCGGTGACGGCGACCGGCTCGCCGATGAGGCCGGAGCGCAGGGCGTGCAGGGCCGACTGGAGCCCTGCTCCTAAGAAGGTGTCGGGCGCGCCGCCCACCCGCAGGCCGAGGTTGGCGGCCTCGGTCACGATCTTGGTTGCCTCGTCCACGTTCATGGCCAGCGGCTTCTCGCCGTACACGTGCTTGCCGGCGCGCAGCGACTCCAGCGCGACGGCCGCGTGTGCGGACGGGATGGTGAGGTTGATGACGATCTCGACCTCGGGCACCGCCAGGACGGTGGCGAGGGTGCCCGACACGGGCACGCCGTGCTCGGCCGCGACCGCGGCGGCCCGCTCGGTGTCGATGTCCGCGACGCCGAGCACGCGTACGTCGGGGAAGGCTGTGAGGTTGCGAAGGTACTGGCCACTGATGTTCCCGGCGCCGACCAGGGCGACGCCGACGGGGCCGTTGCTCAAGAGCTCTCCAGGGAGGTGAGGTAGGCGTGGCTGTCCGCGAGAGCGGCGAAAATGTCGGTCGCGCACTCGTCGAGCTCGACGATGCGCCAGGCGTCGGGGGCGGCGGCGAGGATCTCGGGGACGGGCATGACGCCCCTGCCCACCGCGGTGTGCGGCTCGCCCTTGACCACCGGCCCGTCCTTGACGTGCAGCGCCAGTACGCGCTCCCCCAAGCGGCCGAGCAGGGCGGGCACGTCGGCGCCGCCCACCGCCGCCCAGTACGTGTCGATCTCCAGGAAGACCTCGGGAGCGAGCAGATCGGCCAGCGCCTCGAGGGCGGGCCGGCCGTCGATCTCCGGCTCGATCTCCCACCAGTGGTTGTGGTAACCGATCCGCATCCCGTGCCGCGCCGCCTGCTCGGCCAGGCCGTTCAGCAGGTCGGCCGTGCGCGAGAGGCCGTCGCGCGTGGTGAACTCCTCGTGCGCGATGCCGCCGGGGATGATCACCAGGTCGGTGCCGATCGTGGCGATGGCGTCGAAGACCTCGGCGGGCTCCTTGCTCAGCAGCGCGTACGCGTGCGTGCTCGACACGCTCAGCCCCAGGTCGTCGACCACCTCGCGGAAGCCCTTGGGATCGGTCGTGGGATCGTAGGGCTCCACGGACTGGTAGCCGATCTCCGCGATCTGGCTCAGCACCGTGTCGCGGTCGGCCGCCAGCGCCTCCCTGACGGTGTAGAGCTGGACACTGATGGGTTTCGTCATCCGCGTACCCCCAGGAGGTGCTCGAGTGCGAGCTGGTTGAGCCGGGTGAAGTGGAAGCCGCGGGCGGCCGCCACCTCCGGGTCGAAGTCGTCCTTGGCCAGGTCGGACCAGGTCTCGCCCGGCGCAAGCGTAGGCTGCGCGAGCTCGTCCACGCGGGAGGCGCGCAGGGCCTCCTGCACCTCGGGGTCGGCGCGGAAGACCCGCGACTTCTCCTTGAGGATCAGGTAGGTGCGCATGTTCGCCGCGGCCGAGTCCCACACGTCATCGGGGTCATCGGTACGCAGCGGCTTGTAGTCGAAGACGAGCGGGCCGTCGTATCCGTGGGACTCCAGCAGGTCCACCAGGAAGAACGCGCTCTTCACATCGCCGTGTCCGAAGATCAGGTCCTGGTCGTACTTCGGGCCGTGCTGGCCGTTGAGGTCGATGTGGAAGAGCTTGCCGTGCCACAGGGCCTGGGCGATGCCGTGCACGAAGTTGAGCCCGGCCATCTGCTCATGGCCGACCTCGGGGTTGACGCCCACCATCTCGGGGTGCTCCAGCTCGTTGATCAGAGCCAGGGCGTGGCCGATCGTGGGCAGGAGGATGTCGCCGCGGGGCTCGTTCGGCTTGGGCTCGATGGCGAAGCGGATGTCGTAGCCCTTGTCGATGACGTACTGGCAGAGGAGGTCCAGGGCCTCCTTGTAGCGGTCCATCGCGGCCTTGACGTCCTTGGCGGCGTCGGACTCGGCGCCCTCGCGCCCGCCCCAGCACACGTAGGTCCGCGCGCCGAGCGAGGCGGCCAGGTCGAGGTTGCGCATGACCTTGCGCAGGGCGTAGCGGCGCACGTCGCGGTCGTTGCTGGTGAAGGCGCCGTCCTTGAACACCGGGTGCGTGAACAGGTTCGTGGTGGCCGCGGGGACCTTCATGCCGGTCTCGTCCAGGGCCTTCCTGAAGGCGGCGATGGCCTTGTCCCGGTCGGGCTCGACGGCGAGCAGGTCGTCGTCGTGGAAGCTGACGCCGTGGGCGCCCAGCTCGGCCAGGCGGTGCACGGTCTCCACCGGGTCGAGAGCGGGGCGGGAGGCGTCGCCGAACGGGTCGCGCGCCTGCCAGCCGACCGTCCACAGGCCGAAGGTGAAGCGGTCGTCAGGCGTCGGGGTGAATGCGGACATTCGGATGCGCTCCTCAGGATTAGTCCATAATCTGTACATAATCCTGAGGAGGTGGGCATGGTGGCGTCAAGAGGGGTCCGGCATGATTCCATGCGCGCCCGTAACCTGGCCGTAGTACTGGGCGCCATCCACCGATCAGGACCGCACACCAGGGCGGCGCTCGCTGAGCTGACGGGGCTCACCAAGACCACCGTGTCCAGCCTGGTCTCCGACCTGCTGGAGGCGGGGGTGGTGACCGAGAACGGGGCCGTGCGGGGCGGCGAGCGGGGGCGGCCGGGGGTGGCGGTGAGCCTGAGCGGGCACCGGGTGGCCACGCTGGGGCTGGAGATCAACATCGACTATCTGGCCGCGTGCGTCGTCGATCTCACCCGGGCCGTGCGGCTGCGCCGTACGCGGCGGGCCGACAACCGCAACTCCGACCCGGCAGACATCCTGGACAGCCTGCGCGACCTGGTGAAGGAGACGACGGCCGAGGCCGAGCAGGCCGGGCTGCGGATCATCGGCGCGGCGCTCGCCGTGCCCGGCACGGTCGAGGGCGAGGTGCTGCGTAACGCGCCGCATCTCGGCTGGCGGGACGTACGCGTGCCGGACCTGGTCGGCCTGCCGTTCGCGATCGACAACGAGGCGAACCTGGCGGCACTCGGCGAGCTCTGGTTCGGCTCGCGGGCGACGGACTTCCTCTACGTGTCCGGCGAGATCGGCATCGGCGCCGGGCTCGTGGTGGGCGGGACGGTGTTCAGGGGGACGTTCGGGCTGGCGGGCGAGCTGGGCCACGTCGTCGTCGTGCCCGACGGGCCGGCGTGCCGGTGCGGCGGCCGGGGCTGCCTGGAGGTGTACGCCGGGCAGGACGCCCTGCTCGGCGCGCTGTCCTCGGTCACTTCACTGGTCGAGCGGCTGGAGTCGGGTGACCGGCGGGCGCTGGAGGCGTGCGAGCGGGCCGGGCACGCCCTCGGCGTGGCGCTCACCTCGGCCGTCCACCTCCTCGACCCCGGCAGGATCGTGCTGGGCGGGATCTACGCGCCGCTGTTCCCCTGGCTCGAAGGGCCGGTGGCCGAGGGGCTGGGGGGCCGGCTGGGGCAGATGCGCGGCACGCCGCCCGCCCTGGTGGTGTCGGAGATCGGCGCGGACGCGGCCGTGCTGGGTGCGGCGGGGCTGATCATCCAGCAGGTCATCGCCGAGCCCGCCCAGATCCTCGGCCTCTAGGCCCGGCCTGCCTGATGGACGGAGCCCCGCCGGCTGCCCCGTCTCTAGCCGTCGGCGGCCGCCTCCAGCCCCTGGACGTCGATCTTCCGCATGCCGAGCATGGCCTGCATGGCCCGCTGGGCCCTGCCCGGGTCGGGGTCAGTGAGCAGCTCCTGGAGCCGGTGCGGGATGATCTGCCAGGACAGGCCGTACTTGTCCTTCAGCCAGCCGCACTGCGACTCCTCCCCGCCCTCGGTGAGCTTCGCCCACAGCTCGTCGACCTCCTCCTGCGAGTCGCAGTCGACGTAGAGCGAGATGGCCTCGGTGAACTTGAACTGCGGCCCGCCGTTCAGCGCGACGAACCCCTGCCCGGCCAGCTCGAACGTCACGACCATGGCCGTCCCGGCGGGGCCGGGCCCGCCCTCGCCGTAGCGCTGGACGTCCAGGATGCGGGAGTCCTTGAAGAGCGAGGTGTAGAAGGCGGCGGCCTCCTCGGCCTGGTTGTCGAACCAGAGGTACGTGGTGATCTTCTGCATGGCGTTTCCTCCCTACGAGTACTTTCACCAACGCGTCGAACTCGCCCGGACCGGATCGACAGACCAGACATCGGATTTTCCTCTTTTTTGGCGGGCGTGTTCCCGCTCGTAGGCTGGAAGAGGAGCAGCACGCGCACCCGGGGGGTGAGCCTGATGAGGCTTCACGACGTGTGTTCCGCGGCCACCGCGACGGCCGCGATGACGGTCGTGCTCGTCGCCGGCGCACCGGCGGCGCAAGCGCGACAGTGCACCCCTCCGCCGCTGCCCGGCAAGGTGGTGGAGGTGAAGCTGACCGACAGGGCCTCGGGGCCGATGGGTCTGACGGTGACCCCGGCCAAGGTTCCGGGGGGCACCGTGTCGTTCCGCGCCTCCAACACGGGCACGCTGGTTCACGAACTGGTCGTGTTGTCGCTCGCGGACGGGCAGGCCGTCGGGAAGCAGCCGGTGGGATCCGATGCCCGCGTGAGCGAGACGGGCATGCTCGGCGAGGCGTCGCGCGACTGCGGCGGGGGCGAGGGCGACGGCATCGCGCCCGGCTCCATGGGCTGGGTGACGCTGCAGCTGAACCCCGGACGGTACGAGCTGCTGTGCAACTTCCCCGGGCACTACGCCTCGGGCATGCACGCGCCGTTCGAGGTCACCAAGTGATGCGTGAGCGGCCCTGACGCGTCACAGCAGTTCGGCGTCATGCACCAGGATGGCGGCCTGGACGCGGTTGGCCAGGCCGAGCTTGGCCAGCACGCTGCTCACATGCGCCTTCACCGTGGCCTCCGACAGCGCCAGCTCGCGGCCGATCTCGGCGTTGGACAGCCCGCGGGCCAGCGCGCGTACGACGTCCTCCTCGCGGCCGGTCAGCGCGGCCAGCTTGCGGCGGGCGGCCTCGGCGCGTGACGGCACCCGTTCGACGAAGGCGCCGATCAGCCGCTTGGTGACCGTGGGGGACAGCATGGCCTGACCCGCCGCCACCGTACGGACCCCGGCCACCAGCTCCCTGGGCCGGGTGTCCTTGAGCAGGAAGCCCACCGCGCCCAAGCGGAGCGCCTCATGGACGTACTCGTCCAGATCGAACGTGGTCAGCATGATCACCTTCGGCGCGTCCGGATCGGCCAGGATGCGGCGGGCGGCGTCCAGTCCGTCCGAGCCGGGCATCCGCACGTCCATCAGCACCACATGCGGCCGGAGCCGGGCCACGGCGCTCACGGCCTCGTCTCCGTCGCGTGCCTCGCCGACCACGACGATCTCGCCGGAGCTCTCCAGGATCATGCGCAGCCCGGACCGCACCAGCGCCTCGTCGTCGACCACCAGGACCCGGATCATGCCGACGGGATCCTGGCCAGGACGCGGAACCCGGCGCCCGGCACCGGAGCGGCATCCAGCGAGCCGCCGGCCAGTTCCACGCGCTCCCGGAGGCCGAGCAGCCCCCAGCCGGAGCCGGGCAGCGCTTCGCCGCCGCCGACCGGCCGGTCGTTGCGCACTTCCACTTCGACCTCCGCGGGCAGGTAGCGGATGAACACCTCAGCGGGGGCCCGGCCCGCGTGCTTGTGCACATTGGTGAGCGCCTCCTGGACCACGCGGTAGGCGGTCCGCTCGACGGTCTCGCCCACCGGCCTGGCCTCGCCCTCGTCGTGCCGGGTCACCGGGGTGCCCAGCGAGCGCGTCTGGTCCAGCAGCCGGTCCAGGTCGGCCAGCGTCGGCTGCGGGCTCAGCGCCTCCGTCCCGGCATCCTGCGCGTCCCGGGTGCGCAGGATGCCCAGGACCTCACGCAGGTCGGCCAGCGCCTCCCGTCCGATGTCCCCGATCAGCGCGGCCGCCTCGGCCGTGCCCTCGTCTTTCGTCCTCAGCTCCAGCGCTCCGGCGTGCAGGACGATCAGCGAGACGCGGTGCGCCACGACGTCGTGCATCTCCCTGGCGATCCGCGCGCGCTCCTGCGTCCTGGCCTGCTCGGCGCGCATCACCTGCTCGCGCTCCAGCTGCTCCACCCGCTCGCGTTTGGCCCGCACCCACAGCCCGGCCAGCAGCGGCAGCGCGACGACCAGAGCCGCCCACATCAGGGCGTTGGGCAGGGTTCCGGCCACCAGCCCCCGATATCCGCCGACCGCGGCGGACACCCCGGTGGCCCCGGCGCAGGCGACCACGGCCAGCACGAGAAAGCGCCGCGGCCGCCCGCGCACCCCCGCGTAGTAGGAGGCGGCGAACAGTGCGGGCGACATCATCAACCAGACGTAGCCCACGGCACCCACCAGCGCCAACGGCCAGAACCAGCGGCGCGCCAGCGCCGCTGCGGCTCCCGCCGCGAGCGCCGCCGGCACCAGCACGGGTGCGGCAAGCGTCGACGGGACGCCGACCTGCCCGAAAACCGACATCATCGACAGGGCGAACACGGCCACTCCGAGCAGCCACGGGGTGAGGCGGTCGATGAGCCGCAGGCCGTTCGTCACGGTCACAGGCTATGCCGACGGCCGGGGCGGGCATCCCCTACGAAAGTCGGGGGTGGTGATCGACGTTCGCCGCGGGCCAGGCGGCAGCGACCGGGGCCAGAGTGAACCGCATGCTGAAAGTGATCATTGCCTTTTCCCTGGCGGCCGTGCCCGGCGTCGCCGCCGGTGACGCCAGACCGCACCTGCCCGCGCCCACCGGCGAGCACCCGGTCGGCCAGACCACCCTGCACCTGGTCGACCCCAGCCGTCCCGACCCGTGGAACCCCGAGGCGGACAAGCGCGAGCTGCTGGTGTCGCTCTGGTACCCGGCCAGGAAGGCCACCGGCAAGGCCGCGCCGTACCTGACACCGGCCGAGTCCGCGCTGATCCTCAAGGACCTGCCGGTCGAGCAGAAGGAGATCCTCGCCGCCACCAAGACCTACGCCAAGGTGCGCGCGCCGATCACCAAGGGCCGCCACCCCCTCGTCGTCATGTCACCCGGCTTCTCCTGGCCGAGGGCCACGCTGACCTCCCTCGCCGAGGACTTCGCCAGCCGCGGCTACCTCGTCGCCGCGATCGAGCACACCTACGAGTCCGTCGCCACCACCTTCCCGGGCGGGCGCACCACCACCTGCCTGGCCTGTGTCAAGGGCCAGGACCAGGCCAAGGTCGCCGCGGTCCGCGTGGCCGACGTCCGCTTCACGCTGAACCGGCTGACCGCGGGGCGCTGGGGCAAGGCCATCGATCCGTCGCGGATCGCCATGGTGGGCTACTCGGCGGGCGGCAACAGCACGGCGCACGCCCTGCAGGCGGACAAGCGCCTCAAGGCGGGCGTCAACCTGGATGGCACCTTCAAGCCGTACGCGCCCGCGTTGAAGCAGCCCTTCCTTCTCATCGGCAACCCGACGTCGCACGAGCCGACGGGCAAGGACGAGAGCTGGCCGCAGTCGTGGGCCAACCTCGCCGGGTGGAAGCGCTGGCTGACCTTCGCGGGGAGCAACCACGCCTCATTCGGTGACTACGGCGTGCTCCAGCCGCAGCTCGGGTTGCCGGGAGCGGAGCTCGGCGGGGTGCGCGGAGTGGAGCTCACCCGCAAGTACGTCGGCGCCTTCCTGGACATGCACCTGCTGGGCCGCAAGACGTCGGTGCTCGACCAGCCGGACGACCCGGAGGTACGCCGCTGGTGAGCCCCGGGGTGCAGGTTCCTGCACCCGGCCTGCAACCTCTCCGTCTCCCGCGCCCGAGGCCGAGGCCGGGGTCTGCTAGGTTCCATTCCGGATGTTCTGCTTCCGGATTGCGGGGATGGTGTGAAACCCGACACAAGCCCCACGGCACGGGCGTTGCTGGCCCTCGAGCTCGTCCAGGGCGCCCCGGGCATCACCGCGGACCGGCTCGCCGACAAGCTCGGCGTCTCGGAGCGGGCCGCCCGGCGGTACGTCGAGATCCTCCGTGAGGCCGGCATCCCGATCGAGTCGCTCCGAGGGCCCTACGGCGGTTACCGCCTCGGCCGCGGCCTGCGGCTTCCGCCCCTGATGTTCAGCGCCGCCGAGGCACTCGGCCTGGTGATGGCCGTGCTCGACGGCCATCACCAGGCCGGCGATCCCACCGACCTGGTCGGCAGCGCACTCGGCAAGATCGTGCGGGCGCTTCCTGAGCCGGTGGCCGCCCAGGTCGAGGCCGTCCGCCGGAACACGGCGCCCGCCCCCGACCGCGCCGCCGCCCGGCCCGACCCCGACACCACGAACACCCTCGTACAGGCCTGCTCGAACCATCGGCGGGTGCGACTCGACTACCGCTCGGAGGCCGGGTCCGAGTGGGTCATCGAGGCCGAACCGTGGGCCGTCGTTGTCCGCCACGGCCGGTGGTACCTGCTGTGCCGCAACCACACCGCGGACGCCCGCCGTGCCTACCGGATCGACCGGGTCCGCGGAGTGGAGGTGCTCGACGACACCTTCAGCCCACCCGCCGACCTCGACCCGGTCGCCACACTGGAGGAGCATCTCGCCGTCGGATGGGAGTACGACGTCGAGGTCGTCATCGACGCCCCCGTCGACGACGTGGCCCGTTGCCTGCCTCGCGCCCTCGGACGGCTCCAGCCGCTCGACGCCGGGACCACCCGCCTGGTCGGCAGCACCGGCAACCCGGCGTGGTACGCCGGGCAACTCGCCGCGATCCAGGCGCCGTACCGGATCGTGAAGTGCCCCGAGCTCCGGCAGGCCGCACGCGTGCTCGGGCAGCGGCTGCTGGCGGCGGCTTCGGCAGAGACGGGGTAGGCCGCGGCTGGACCGTCAACGGCTTCAGCAGAGACGGGGTAGGGCGCGGCTGGACCGTCAATGGAAGCCGCGGAAAACCCCGTCGGCGTCGGCGTTGTCGGCGAACTCGAAGAAGTCCATGTTGGCGATGGAGAGATTGCTGTGGATATCGGGAAGTTCGGCGGGGATGACGCGGAACGCCCGGCCGCGCTCCTCCACGAGGTCGACGACCAGCACCGGCATCTCCGCCGACTCGAGGGCGGTGCTGTCGACGACGACGAGGATCGGGTCGGTGTAGCCGCTCGGCAACAGCGCGAGGAGCTGATCGGGCGTGAGGCCCGCGTAGGTGGCGTCGTCGACGACCTCCACCTCGTCCTGGAACTCCTCGACGAAGCTCTCCTCGCCCGTCACACCGAGCGCCACTCTGACGGCCTGCCACGCGTCGGGATCGGAGAATCCGGTGCGGACCACGAGCAGGGCGTTTGCCTCCGGCAGCATGGTCACTGGCACCTGCCCTTGAGCCAGGCACTGAACTGGGGCGTGTAGTCGGTGGCCACCCGCTTGGCGCCGCTCTCGAGCGCCGACTTCCACGCGTTCTCGTTCAGCGTCCACGAGGGAGGCGGCTCCTCCCACTTGGTGACCTCCGGCCAGATGGGCCCGCCGCTCAGCACCTGCGTCATGCCGGCGGCGCTCACCCGTGTCTTGAGCTCGGCGGCGAGTCCGCTGTCGTGGGAGTACAGGATGATCTCCTGCGACCGGTGGTTCTCCTTGACGGGGTCGAGCACCTCTGCCCACGCCCGCGACTTGATCGTGGCGTTGGAGCTGAGCAGCGACTGCCGGGCCTCCGGCTTGATCTCGACCAGACCGACCATGCCGGCAGTCTTCATCGCGGCCAGCCACTCGCGGAAGGTGTGGACGGTCTCACCTGTGAACAGCCCGCGGTTGATGGTCCGGCCCTTGAGCGCGGTGTCGCCCGCGGCCCACCAGATTTCGGTGATGTTCTTCTTCGTGCCCGTCAGCCCCCAGGTGGAGGTGTTGTGCCACATGACGGCCTTGGTGCCGTCCTTGGTGAGCTGCAGATCAGCCTCGACACCCGACGCGCCCCAGGACTTGTATTTCTGGATGGCCGTGGGATTGTTCGGCTGGCGTACCTGATCCCTCTCCCAGGCGTTGGCGCCGGTGGGGTAGCCGCCGTGCCCGAAGATCTGCGGGCACGCGGGCAGTGCGGCGGACGGAGAGGTGAGTAATGAGGCCAGCATCAATGCGGCGAGGGGGGCTGCCAAGACTCACACCTTTCGAGCTTGTCGACGCCCGCACTCTGCCATATCCGGCGGGATCGCCGCCGGGGGATGATCCAAGACCCTTCTACTTCGCGAAACCGCCGGTGCTGCTCCAGCGCAGCGTGGCTGACCCGTTTCTGAAGGTGATCTCCTTCCCGCCGTCGCGCGCCGAGACCCGCTCCCAACCGTCGAAGCTTCTCGTCAGGTGGTGGTCCCACGTGCGCAGGCTGCCCACGCCCACGGCCGCGATGGACTCCTGCGGCGGCTCGCCGTCCGAACAGTAGAGGCCGAAGTCCGCCGTGGCCGCGACGGTTTCGCCGAAGGCCCGCAGCTCGATCCCCTGGCACGCTTCGGTCGTCGTGCCGTAGATCAGGCGCGGCCTTGTCCATCCGCCGGACTGCGGGCTGAAGTGCTGTTCGTAGAGACCCTTGCCGCGCCGATAGTGCATGGCCACCCGCCGCCCGTCGTCCAGTTCGACCATGGCGTTGTACGGGTCTCCGGTGCCGTTCCAAGGAATGTCGCTCTTGCGTAGTTCGTACGAGTAGTCCTTCGACGCCGTCGCCGGAGTGGTGGTGGTCGGTCCGGATGCCGACGGGGCAGGACTCGCCCGCGTGATCGCCGGTTCTTGACCGCCGCACGCCGCCACCGTCACCGTCACGAACAGCAGCATTCCGGCCAGCGCCTGCGGATGCTTTATGCGCATACGTCGTCTCCCGTCGTCGTCTGACATGATCTCAGCGGCTTCGGTCAGCGCCCCGCGGGAAACGCTCAGGAAACGCGGCTTTGTGTTGGGTGGCCTCGCATCCGCACGAAGCAAGGAGCCTGGCATGACCCTTACCGACGATCTCCCCCCTGGCCGGCGCGCGTTCCTGCGCACAGCCGCCGTGATCGGGGCCGCCGGGGCGATCCTGCCCACGACGGGCATCGCAGCCGCCGCGGTGCAGGACCCCGACGAGCTTTTCAAGAAGGGTGAGTTCGACGAGGCCGCCCGCGGCTATCGACGGCTGCTGGGCAAGGATCCCAAGAACGCGCACGCCGCCGCCCAACTCGGCTACATCGCCCTGCTGTGCAACCGGTTCGCCGCCGCCGAGCGCTACCTGACCGCCGCCATCGCGCTGGACCCCGGCGGCGTGGCCTCGCGCCAGCGCCTGGCCGAGTGCTACGTCCGGCAGGACAAGCTCGCCCGCGCCGTCCCGCTGCTGCAGAAGACCGGCAGGCCGCGTGACGCCGCCTACGCCACCCTGTACGGCCACGTCACCGGCACGCCCTGGCAGCTACGCGGCGCACAGAGCACCCGCGTGCCCTTCAAGACCATGGAGCCCCTGCCCGCCGTCGAGGCTTCGGTGAACGGCAAGAAAGGCACGTTCTACCTCGACACGTACGCGACGCTCGACCTGGCGCAGGAGGTCGCGGAGGAGGCGGGGCTGCGTTCGCTGGCCACCTTGTCGGGGGTCGCCAGCAACAATCCGGTCACCATCCACCTGGGCGTGCTGGAGTCGTTCCGGATCGGCGACATCGAGGTCCGCAACCTGCCGGTGCAGTGGATCGACGCGCAACGGCCGCCGCTGCCCGACGGATCGCAGCCCGCCGGCGTGCTCGGGACGACGCTCTTCTACCACTTCCTGGCCACGATGGACTACGCCGGCCAGGCCCTGGTGCTGCGGCGCAAGTCCACGGCCCGCGGTAAGGGCGCCGGCCGGCTCCCCCTGTGGCTGGCCGGCGACCACTACCCCTGCACACTGGGCAGCCTGGACGACTACGGGCCCCGCGTCGTCACCCTCGACACCGGCGGCGTGGGGCACGGCCTCGACACGACGGTGGAGTACGCCAAACGGGCCGGCCTCACCGTGGACTACGACCACCCGATCGAGAAGAACGGCGTCCCCCTCTATCCGGTCACCCCCGAGCGGATCAGCCTGGGCAGGGCGGTCGGGCGGAACGTGCGAGGCTTCGCCGCCGCCAAGACGTTCCCCGGTCAGCCCGGCCCGGGCCAGGCCGAGCAGTTCGGGTTCGAGATCATCGCCAACTTCACCCACGAATTCTTCAAACCGTTCGCCCTCACCTTCGACTACACCGGCATGAACGTCTACGTCACCGGCGGGCGTTCCTAGGCGATAACCACGAGTCCGGGACCCGCCGGCGGCGCGATTGCCGAGAGCGGGGGACGCCTTCTCGGCGACCGGGCGTCGCGCGGCCGATCATCGTTTCTCGTCCGCGCGGCGCCGGTCAGCCTGGACTTCTCACTGGGCGTCCCGCGCGGGCGCGGTGGGGGCGGGCGTGGATCCTCCGGGATAAGGAAGCAGATCTTTGTCGATCTCCTCCCAGCGGGCGCGTAGCCGGTTGAGGATCTCGGGTTGACGTCTGGCCAGATCGGCGCGTTCGCGGGGATCGGTGTGCAGGTCGTGCAGCGATTCATCGCCGTTGTTGCGCAAGTACTTCCAGCGGCCGCGCCGCAAGGCGTGGGCTTGCTTCGTCCGCCAGAACAGGTCGTGCTCCGGAGCCTGGGCTCCATCGAGGAGATAGGCGATGAGGCTGTGCCCGTCCAGCGGATGACTCTCAGCCGGTGCCACGCCCGCCGCCTCCAGAATGGTCGCGGTCCAGTCCTGGGTGACGACGGGTACGTCGCTCACCTGGCGGCTTCGAAGGGCCGCCGGCCATCGCACGATGGTCGGCACGCGGATGCCGCCCTCGTTCAGCTGGCTCTTGGAGCCGGACAGCGGCCACATATAGGACCAGCGCTCGCCGCCGTTGTCGCTGGCGAACACCACCAGCGTGTCATTCTCCTGCCCTGTCTCGGCGAGGGCCTTCAGCACCTTTCCGACCCCGCTGTCCATGGCCTCGACCATCCTGCGATAGGTGTCCAGGGAACCGCCGTCCCCGTGCTGGAGCACGCCCTGCTCGCCCGCCTGCACCCGAGCCGTGAGTTCCTTGCTGACGTCAACGTCGCCGGGCGCCTCCCAGGGCCAGTGCGGAGCGGTGAAGTTGAGGTTGAGCAGCCATGGGCCGTCGTGGTGTGCGCGGACGAAGCCCGCGGCACGTTCGGACACCGTTTCGGTGTAGTACTCCAGGGACTCCGTCGGCACCTCGCCCTCATACAGGTCGACGACCCTCCTGGCGCTGATTTTCGAGTAATAGTCGATGGCTCCCCCGAGGTTGCCGAAAAAGGTGTCCCAGCCGGACTTGACCGGACTGAACCAGGGCAGGAAACCGCAGTGCCACTTGCCGAACATGGCCGTGGTGTAACCGGCGCCCTTGAGCAACGAGGCCAGCGTCGGATGCTCAGGGGGAATGCCGTTCTGCTTGTTGGGCATGCTGATCGGCTCCTCCAGCCCGCCTGGCAAGCGGCCCGGATATCGCCCGGTGTACAGCGCGAACCGGGTGGGCGAGCACATCGGCGCGGCCGAATAGCCGTTGGTGAACCGCACGCCTCCTCCGGCGAGCGCGTCCAGATATGGCGTGCGGATGTTCCGGGAACCGTAGCAGCCCAGATCCGCCCATCCCAGGTCATCCGCGAGAATGAACAGCACGTTCGGCCGTCGTGGCCGCTCCGTGCCCGTCACGGCGCGGAACGGCCGTTCCTTCGCCTGCGCGACACCCGCCCCGAACGCCGCCGCGAGGCCCCCCGCGAGGCCCCCCGCGAGGCTCCCCGCGAGCGCGCCCCTTCTGCTTACCCCTCTCATGTGCCGCCCTTTCCGAAATTTCTGCGTCAAGGGCTTGAGTGTTGCGGAGCCGCTGTTTCTTGCCTGTTATCAGCGGTCCGTCGGCTCGGCTGCGTTGAACGCGCGCCGGTATGCCGAGGGTGATGTGCGCATCGCCTTGACGAAATGGGAACGGTATGTGATCGGGCTTTTGAAGCCCACGGTGCGGGCGATCTCCTCCACCGGCGTGGCGGTCTTCTCCAGCAGCGGCAGGCTGGCCTGGATGCGCTGGTTGATCAGCCACCGCGTGGGGCTGGTCCCGGTGCACCGCGCGAAGTGGCGCAGGTAGGTACGGGTGGACATGTGCGCGCGGCGTGCCAGGGTGTCGATGCTGATTTCCTGCCGCAGGTTGGCCAGTGCCCACGTCATGGTCTGGGAGATCTGGTCGTCGTCGAGGTCGTCGGGCACCGGTGTCTCGATGAACTGCGCCTGACCGCCGTCGCGGTGCGGTGGGATGACGAGCCGCCGGGCCACCGTGTTGGCCACGCTCGGCCCGTGGTCGCGACGTACCAGGTGCAGGCACAGATCCAGCCCCGCCGCGCTGCCGGCACTGGTGAGCACCTCCCCGT
This sequence comes from Nonomuraea sp. NPDC049400, assembly GCF_044466425.1. Lineage (NCBI taxonomy): Bacteria > Bacillati > Actinomycetota > Actinomycetes > Streptosporangiales > Streptosporangiaceae > Nonomuraea > Nonomuraea sp. NPDC049400. The sequence goes on along the minus strand of NZ_JBITMP010000013.1, from coordinate 6,122 downwards.
CGTCGATGTAGAGCACGTCGGGGTTCACCCGCACGAGCGGGAAACGGCGGCGTAGCAGGTCGGCGTACTGCCAGTGGGTGGTCGCCGGGCGGTGGTCCAGCAGGCCGGCGGCGGCCAGCGCGAACGCGCCCGAGCAGATGGACACGACGCGCGCGCCCCGGTCGTGGGCGAGCCGCAGCGCGGCGACCAGCTGAGGGGAGCACGTGCCCCGCACGTCGGGGACGCCGGGCACGATCACCGTCTGGGCCGAGGCGAAGACCTCCAGGCCGTACGGCGTGTCGACGGTCGCGCCACCCACGATGCGCAGCGGACCCGGGCGCTCGGCACACACCTTCAGGTCGTACCAGGGCACGTCCAGCTCCGGTCGCGGCAGCCCGAAGACCTCGGTGACGATCCCGGTCTCGAAGGGCGACATGCCCTCATACGCGAGCACCGCGACCGTCCGGCGGCCGTTCCCGTTCCCGTTCCCGGGAATCTGCATGGCGAGATCCAATCGATTAGCGACATTCATGCCACTGTTGCACAACGGCGTCGCTCCGCGACCATCGACGTCATGTCCGCTGTTCTCTTCACCGCTCCCGCGCGGCCCGACGAGGCCGTCGCACACTTCGCCGCACGCCTGGCCTTCGAGACCGACGTGTCCGACGTGCACGCCGACCTGGAGGCAGGCGTGCCTGGACTGGTCGTGGTCGACTCCCGCAGCATCGAGTCCTGGGAACAGGGCCACCTGCCCGGCGCCGTCCACCTGCCGACCGCGCAGATCGCCGAGCGGGCGGCCCTCGTCGTCCCGCGCGACACGGTCGTCGTCACCTACTGCTGGGGACCGGGTTGCAACGGCGCGACCAGGGCCGCGCTGACCTTCGCGCGCCTCGGTTACCGGGTCAAGGAAATGATCGGCGGTTATGAGTACTGGGTGCGCGAGGGTTTCCCCGTACAGTCGGCGGCTGGACGCGTCGTCCGGCCCGCCGACCCGCTGACCGCCCCGGTCTCGGCAGTGACCTGCGGGTGCTGAAAGTGCCGCCACCGCGCCCCGCTGGACGGAGACGTGGGCTTGATCGGAAGTGTTGCCGTGACGGCCGGTCGCAGCAGCCGCAGGAGCTCCTCCAACCAAGGCGAGTCTCGGATGATCGGCTCAGGGACGGATCGGCGGCCGGACCCAGCGCCCGATGTCCGCTCGCCTAATCATCGAGGCTTGTGGCGCGGCTCAGGAGTCGGATCGCAGAAGCTCGGCCGCCTCCTGGTAGGCCTGGGCGGCGCGGTCGAAGTAGTCGAAGAGGAGGTCGCGCTGCTCGGCTGAGTAGCCGGCGATGATCTCGCCGACCTTCTCCCGGGCGGGGGCCATGACCTGGTCGAGCCCGGCGGGTTTGCCGATCGGTTCGACGATCACCTTGCGGCGGTCGCCGGGCTCGGGAACGCGGCGGACGTAGCCGGCCTCCTCCAGCCGGTCGATGAGCCGGGTGGTCGGCCCGGTGGTCAGCCCCGTGCGCGCGCCCAGCTCGCCGGGGGTCATCGGGCCGGCCAGCTCCAGGATGTTCAGCGCGTACAGATCCGTCGCACCCAGGCCGCACGCCTTGGCGCTGGCATGGCCGTGCAGCAGCATCGCGCTGAGGTATCGGCGGTAGGTACGGCTGGCGTCCGCCTGCGTCTGCGGTGTTGACACATGATCCCCCAGTGCCTAATCTCTTCCTCAACGAAGAGAAATCTTCAAGGAACAAACTTCTTCCTTGAAGCTATCATGAGGGGGACGCCACCATGAACACCACCGCCACCACCGACCTCGCTGCCATCCACACCGTCCTCCAGAACAGCCAGGACGCCTGGAACCGCGGCGACGGCGCGGCCTACGGCGCCTGCTTCACCGACGACGCCACCGATGTCACCTTCGTCGGCACCGTCTACCACGGCGGCGCTGAGATCGGCCGCGCCCACCAGGCCCTGTTCGACAGCTTCCTCAACGGCACCAGGCTCGTCATGGAGATCCTCGACATCCGCCGCTACGGCGCCGACGTCGCCGTCGTCCTCACCCGCGGCGAGGTCGCCAAGGGCACTCCCAAGAAACTCGGCAAGCTCGCCACCTACACCCTCGTCCGCGACGCCGACGGTCACTGGCGCATCGCCGCCGTACAGAAGACCAAGCACCAGGCCCTCATGGAGGCCGTCTCCTTCAAGTTCCAGCCCGCCACCAAGCCCGCCGTCCACTGACCACCGGCAACCGGAAGACCACCCCATGGCCTCCATCGCCGTCGTCGGCGCGGCCGGACGCACCGGGCGAATCATCGTCGAGCAGGCCCTGGCCGCCGGCCACCGCGTCACCGCGATCGCCCGCCGTCCGCAAGCCCTCCCTGCCGCCCGGCCCCAACTCACCCCGCACACCGCCGACGCGCAGATCCCCGGCTCGCTTCAGGGACTGCTCGACGACCACGACGCAGTGATCTCCGCGCTCGGCGCCACCGGCCGCGGACCCACCACCGTCTACTCTGCGGGCACCTCCGAGATCATCTCCGCCCTCAAGCCCGGCGCCCGGCTCCTCGTCCTCTCCTCAGCCGGGCTCGCCGTCCCCACCGACGCCGGACCCGGCACCCGTCTGGCCGCCCGCCTCCTGCACCACCTCATGCGGCACGCCTACACCGACATGGCCCGCATGGAGGGCCAACTCACGGCCAGCAGCCTGACCTGGACAGCCGTACGCCCCACCAGGCTCACCGACCATCCGGCCACCGGTCACCCCCGCGTCTCCATCGGCGCCGCCGCCAAGGTCGGCCCCCAGACCTCCCGCGCCGATCTGGCCGCCTTCATCCTGAACGCGATCGACGACCCCCGGACCCACCGCACCGCCGTCGCCATCTCCTCCTGAGCACGGACAAGCCCTTCACCTCGGCCCGGCCGTCCTCCCTGGTCATGACCATGACGCCACGCAGCACGCCCTCCGGCAGACAGGGTCCTTCGGCCCTTGCCTGACCGACCTCCGGCCCTGCTGCGGCCGGACGTGAGCGGGTCCGATGGAGGGTGACGAAGGAGGCACACCATGGTCATCGTGGGAGTGGACGGCTCCGCGACCTCGCGAGCCGCGGTGGAGTGGGCGGCCAACGACGCGTTCCGCATGCGGGTGCCGCTGCGCATCGTGCACGCCGTGGACCGCTCGCCGTACCAGATCAGCAAACACCCCGCCCCTGCCATGCCTGATCTGCTGCTACGAGAGGGGCACAGAATCCTGCGCGAGGCGGAGGCGCTCGTGCGCGAGCGCCAGCCCACTGTCGAGATCGAGACGCGGGACATCGAGGGCGCACCGGCCGAGGTCCTGCGCGAGCAGGCCGAGGGCGCCACCGAGATCGTGGTCGGCAGCCGTGGGTTGGGCGGGTTCTCAGGCGCGCTGCTGGGTTCCGTCAGCATGCACGTGGCCGGCCACGTGCACTGCCCCGTCGTGGTCGTTCGAGGCGAGCATCGGCCGACGTACGGAGAGATCGTGGTGGGGGTCGACGACTCGCCGGAGTGCGAACCCGCGCTGGCCTACGCCTTCGAGCAGGCGAAGCTCCGGGGGAGCGCGCTGCGGGTGCTGCACGCCTGGCAACTGCCGGTGCACGCCTTCGCTCCGGAGGCCTCCTACGACCTGGACGAGGTACGTGCAGCGCAGCATCAGGCCGTCCGCAACCGGATGGCCCTCTTCAGCAAGGACTATCCGCAGGTGAGGGTGGTCGAGGACGTGCATTGCGCGAATCCGGTGGACGCGCTCACCGATGCGTCAGAGCTGGCGGACCTGCTGGTCGTGGGCTCGCACGGGCGCGGCGCCCTGGGCTCGATGTTGCTCGGCTCGGTCAGCCGGGGCGTCCTGCACCACGCCCGCTGCCCGGTCGCAGTGGTCCGAACGTGAGAGGCACTGGTCAGGATCTTGGCCCCCGGCATCGGGGACGTTCGACACTGCTGGGCGAGGCTCCGCCGGAGGACCTCGGGAGCGGAGGAGGACGCCATGTCACTCGAAGTCAAGCACGTCATGGGGCGATCTGCTGCTCAAGGAGGCCGACACGCGCCAACGCCGGCGCCACGGAAGGCGCTTCTCCGTGAAGCCGGTCCATCGATCTCGATCCACGATCCGGTGGAGGTGGCGTAGGCCCTGATCGCGTATTTGACGAATCCAGGGAAAGGCGCGGGATTCAGATCGATCGGAGCGGCAATACTACAGAACGCAATCAAGCATCACAATCTGTGATTGAGGTGGAAGTCATGCGCAAGACGATCATTGTGGCTGCGGCCGTCGCCGTTGTCGCCGCCCTGTCGGTAGCGGGCCGGATGGCCCTTCGGGACGGGTCGCGTATCTCCAAAGGCCGCTCTTGACGCCAACCTGCATGCCGACCAAGGTGTTCGCCCCTGACTGGATCCGGACCAAGCGCTCTTGGCGGTCGCCGTGCACCTTGATCCTTCGTCCACTCGCCAACGGCTTGCGCATGTCGGCCCAAATGCTGTGTGCACAGCTCGAAGTCATCGCAGGCCGCAGGTATCGGAGCGTCCCGGCCGCCATTCTGGCCGATGTCACCATCACCATGCGGCAACGACGGGTATTGCTCGATGTCTACGAGTCGTTCCGCAGACAGTGCCCGGCCGATACTCTGCCCGGACAAGCCCTGTCCACGCCGGGCGGCGTGCGCGCGGGTCGGGAGGCGGACGGTAGGTCGCGCGACTGTTCGCCGTTTCCCACTTCGTAGCCCACCGCGCAAATGAGGAGCCGGCGTCAGCCGTGGGTCCAGCTTCCTGGAGTGAATCCGGAAGAGGCGGCTGAGCTGCTCCTGTGCGCGTCGGGACGCCAGAGCCTGCATCGAGAAGGCCGACAGGGCTACGCCAACCGGCTGGTGGAGATGGCCCAGCGGATGGCGTGACGTCGCGGCGGCCGGTGATCTGTGGCGGAGCGGCGGTCGGTCTACGACAAGCGCCGCCACCGCTCGCATGCCTCGGCCCAGGAGGCGTCCCACGCGGCGTACCGTCCTCTGTCCAGCAACCACGTGAAGCTCCGCAAGCCCAACATCAGCGTGGCGGCCGCTCCGACGATGACCAGGAGTGTCGTGATGACAGCACCCGCCAGTGTGTCCGCGTGACTCGTCGGCGGTCTGGTCAGCTCACCCCGGCCGTCGATCCACACCTTCACGGCCGTGCCCGCCTTCGTGCCGGCGGGCACGGCCACCTGGCCCGTCCTCTGCCCACCGGACGGCGCCACCCAGCGCGCGGCAGCGCGTGATTCCGGCGCCACGCCATTGTCAGGGCCCACGACGGCGTCGGGTGCGTCCTGCAAGAGGGTCGCTGTCACCTGCTGGCGAATGCCGGGACCGGCTCGCTCGGCTCGCAGCCCGTTCTCGTAGGCCAGCCGCCCCATGACGACGGCGGGCCAGACGCTGAACAGCAGCAGGATCACCGTAACGGCCACGCCTGCCGCCTCCAGCCGGTCGGAGCGACGGCGCAGCGGATTCCGCCCCAGCCAGTACCGGCGCACGCGAAGTGCCACCCACCGAGTCGCGACTCCCATCATGCACCCCCTCCCTCCTCATCACTCTGCGGCGGCGACAGCGGGGCACGACAGAGGCATATGGCCTGGACGCTGTGGGGCCTTGGACCTCTCTGGCTGATCGTCTCGGACGAAGAGGTCGTCCGCTGCCTGAGCTGGGAGCGGGACGACGCCGCGGCCGGGACGGGTTCGCGAGCGCAACCGCGGCCATGGGGCATGGCGTACGCGGTGCTGGGCTCCGTCAGCCATGGCGTGCTGCACACGTTCACTGCCCGGCCGCCGTTGTCCGCCGCCGAGGCGCACGAGATGTCTAGTGACCCATCGCCGGCCTCGCCCCCACAGCGGGGATCGGCAGGTGCTCGCGGATGAGGAACCAACTGGCGGCCAGCACCCACAACGCCGTGAGCACGCCGAGCACGATCGCCGGGACCGGGCCGCCGGGCACCAAGGCGCCGCCCGTGTTGACGACCGTGAACGCGCCCAGGACGCCGACCACGGCCACGACAATGGCGAGCCAGGCCATCCACAGCGGGAACACGTGTGTGCGCATGATGGCGGCGGCCGAGGCCCCGAAGGGCACGGCCATCGCGATCCCGGTGATGGCATCCATCACAGTCAGCGCGGTGTACGGCCC